>JAKQYF010000087.1:0-9311 GCA_023356535.1 Trichodesmium sp. MAG_R03
GCCAGCAGCCTTTTTTGCTGGTTTGTGGGGTGTAATTCAGTTTTGAATCCTAGTATCATAAAACAGATAATTCCAGATTTTAAGAGATCATCTCAGATTTTAGCCAACAGTTACAAACCCTCGTGACTTCAGTTACTTGCGATGTACCCAATACCCTCATGGCAAGTAGTTCAAGATTTCCTCAATTAAGGCTTTTGGTTCTTCTTTAAAATGCATATGGCCACCCGGAAAATCATGTAAGGCAAAGTTACTAATAGTATGCTGTTCCCATTCAGATAACTGTTGTAAGCTAAATTCTGCATCATTTATACCTCTAAATGCAATAATAGGAGATTCTAATGGTGCTTCAAGAAAATACATATATTTTTCATTGAGTGTAAAGTCAGCTCGCAAAACAGGTAGAAACAATTCCATTAGCTCTTGGTTTTGCAAGACTGCTTCAGCAGTACCACCGTATTCACGCAATGTCGAAATTAAAATCGGGTTAGATGCTTGATGACGTAGGTTATCAATAGGAATATGAGGAGCGCGACGGCCAGAGACAAATATATATTGAGGGATAGGAAGTTTTTCCTTGCGTAGTTTACGAACTACTTCAAAACTTATTAATGCACCGAGACTATGCCCGAAAAATACAAAGGGGTATTCTAGAATTAGGGGTTTTAATACTTGAACCAATGGAGGTAAGAGATCGTCCCATTTTGTAATTAAGGGTTCTTTAATTCGAGTTTCTCTTCCTGGAAGTTGTATGGCACATAATTCTATATTAGAAGGCAAGTATTTTCCCCAGAGGCGAAATAAGGAAGCACCGGCAGCAGAAGGGTGAAAACAGAATAAACGTAGGGTGGGTTGAAAAATCGGTTGAAATATTTTTATCCAAGGAGAGGGATTAATGGTGGTATTCATTGACAAATTTATTGACTCCAAATTTGGTATAACAAAAAACTATGGCTATTAACGAGTAAGTTTTTCAATACTTACCGAAAAATTGGGTTTAAAGCCTCGCCCATAAGCGGGCGACTTTTTAGTTGATTTTTTTTCACAGGTTATGTTATGACGCTTTTTAGTTCACAAGAAAGATATTAGTCGCGGGTGGGCTTACCGAGACTTCAAACGGACGGGTCGGCAAGTGTAAGACTACTGCCAAAGTAGCGGCAGCCTGTGAAACGTCAACCCGCATCGGAGCTACGGCTCGGTTGTTACCCAGTGCCTTTAGGCCGGGGAGGATGTCAACCCACCCATGGGTGTCAAATGCAAAAACTATAACGTTATAGTTTTTGCTTAGTACATACTGCTCAAAGCAGCCAACTGTTTTAACATTTGTTTTAAACTATATCTCCAATAAGGACAATAAGTCCCCAAAACTTTTGATATTTTCCCACTATTCAAAACCGAAAAAGCAGGTCGTTTTGCCGGAGTTGGATATTCGGCAGTAGTTATGGGAACTACCTGTTTAACTTGCAAAGGAAAACCCAGTTGTCTCCCTTCTTCAAAAATAGCAATGGCAAAATCATACCAACTAATTGCCCCACTATTTGTATAGTGATAGGTTCCATAGGTTTCTGAATTGAGGTGAGGAATAATTTGAGCGATCGCCTCTGCTAAATCTCCTGTCCAAGTTGGACAACCAACTTGATCATATACGACCCTCAATTCTTCTCTATCTTTACCCACTCGTAACATGGTTTTGACAAAGTTACCTTTTCCATAAGCTCCATAGACCCAAGCTGTTCTAATAATAATATGATTAGCTTCTGTTTCTCGAATTGCCTCTTCTCCAGCTAATTTAGATTGGCCATAAATGCCAAGGGGGTTTGTTGGGTCGGTTTCTATGTAGGGCGTACTTTGACTACCATCAAAAACATAGTCGGTGGAAATGTGTATTAAGGTTGCTCCCAACTTTTTTGCCTCTTTTGCCATAATTCCAGGAGCAATACTATTTACAGCATGAGCTAATTCTGGTTCCTTTTCAGATTTGTCAACCGCTGTATAAGCTGCGGCATTGATAATTAGTTCTGGTTTAACTTGGTCTATAAGTGTGGAGATAGCATTGGGGTCTGCTAAGTCTAAGTTGTTTCGCCCTACTGCCGTTACTTCTCCTACTTTTACGAGCAGGGGTTGTAGTTGACTTCCTAGTTGTCCGTTAATACCTATTAATAAGATTTTCATTTGTAATTTTTTGTGACTCAGTTTAGATTTTATTTGTATCACATTAGATCTTCATATATCTTTATGTATATTTACATTTTCCAAGAGACTTATACGAACAACCTTCATTCTAGAACTCAATATAAATAACTAATTTTTTATGAGAAAATTAGTTACAATTCTTTATAACAGTGAAAATCGATGCCCATAGCTATAAGGCTTTCAGGGATAGCATTCGGGGCGATAGATTAATAAAACTTATCAATTTAATGTTAAGAAGTGCGGAATGTGGGTTCTATCAATTAATTTGTTGGCTAAAATAAAGATAAAAACTATAGGCCTAACGGGTAAAGATCGAGGGTTTATGGCCAATAAAGTAGATGTAGAAATTCGGGTGCCGCACTTTGGTTATGCCGATCGTATCCAAGAAATACACATTAAAATCATTCATATATTGATTTTATTGCTAAAAGAAGGCTTGGGATTGAGCAATAAAAAAATATAAGAAGCTTCCCTCCCATGCTTTTCTTTCAATTATCCATAATCTGTTAGAATGTAAATATTGAAAGGTAGGCAGCAGAATAAATCAGGAGATAGAAATGGCTACAACAACATTATTTCCAGGTGATATAGCCATTGTGGGCTTTAATTTTGACAACCCTGACGAATTTGCATTTACACCATTAGTAGATATTGGTGAAAACACAGAAATTAATTTTACCGATAATGGTTGGCAAACTGCTGGTACCTTCAGAACTACTGAAGGCACTTTTACTTGGGTAGCACCCACAGATATTGCTGCCGGAACAATAATTAATCCTACTATCAGCAGTATTTTATTCTCAACCAGTGGGGACCAAATTATCGCTTACCAAGGAGATAGTAGCAACCCAACCTTTCTTTATGCCCTCAATAGTGAAGGCAATCCAGGAGTATGGCAGTCTGACTCCACCAGTTCCAATAATTCTGCCTTGCCCACAGGTTTAGTTAATGGCGAAACAGCAATAGCTTTAAAGGAAATTGACAACGCTATTTATACAGGTATTACTTCTGGTACTCAAGCAGAATTACTAGCAGCGATCAGTAAGAATTCTAATTGGTCTGGAAGTAATAGCACCAGACAAACAATGACAACAAAGCCTTTCAAACTTAGTGGTAGTGGTGGAGTAATAACCCCTTTAATCAGTGAATTCCGACCTAACCCAACAGGAATGGATCCTGCTCAGACAACCTTTGAACTGAGTGGAACTTCAGGAGATTCCTTTGAGGGGTGGATAGTCAGTATTGAAAGTGACCTTCCAGGTGGTACTATTGACAGAGCTGCAGCGGTTTCAGGAACCTTCGATAGTAATGGTTTATTGACTGTTGATGTTCCTGATTTGGAAAACCCTTCATTTACCGTGGTGTTTTCCTCTGATTTCACAGGAAATATTGGAGATAGAATTGATCCGAACGAGGACGGAGAGGTAGATAATCCCTCAATTTTTGGTACAGTATTTGATGCGATTGGCGTACCTGATCATACAGGTGATCAAGCATTATTATATGGGGCAAACCTGGGTGGAACAGACTTTACCTTTACCGGTGATGAACCCAGACTAATCTTCCGGAATGGTAGTGTAGGAAGCCTTTATGCTATTAATGATCCAGACAACTCGCAAGTTTTTGATGTGAATAGAAACAACGTAACTCCAGTAATTTTTGATACTGACCCCACTATTGGTACTGATACTTTTGGCACTATCAATCCTAGTGTTGATGATAGTGGCAATGAAGAACCAACTTTAGCTTCTATCTATAATATTCAAGGCGCAGGTCACACCTCTACCTTAAAATATAAAGTGGTTACTACCACAGGTATTGTCACAGGAGATTTCCAAAATGGTGATGCTGATCACACTCGTAATTTGCGTGGATTTTATATGCAGGATGAAACTGGAGACGGGGACTTAACTACTTCTGACGGTATATTTGTATTTGAGTATTCTTTAATAGCAGATGTTAATGTTGGGGACAAAGTTCAGGTAACAGGTATTGTTAATGAATTTTTCGACGAAACTCAAATTAAAGCTGGGAAAATTGAGGTTATCGGTTCTGGTTTAGTTGTTCCAACAAACGTTGACTTACCAAGTGTTTCTACGGTAGTTAACTCTGATGGTGAATTAATTGCTGACCTTGAGCAATATGAAGGAATGTTAGTAAATTTTCCAGAAACTTTGACCATTATCGAAACGTTTAACCTAGACCGTTTCGGTGAACTGCGAGTTTCTGAGGGAGGTCGTCTGCAACAATTCACCAATGTTAATGCTCCTAGTGTTTCTGGTTTTGAAGCGCACCTAGAAAATGTTGCAAGTCGGACTATTACCATTGATGATGGTTTAAAAGTTCAAAACCCAGACCCAATTATTTATCCTGCTCCCGGACTTAACTCTGACAATACTTTACGTATGGGAGACACAGTTACGGGTTTAACTGGTAATGTTCGTTTCAGTCGCGGTAGTAGTGCTTTTGGTGACGAAACATTCCGTATTATGCCAACAGAAATACCTAATTTTGTGGAAGAGAATGTGCGTCCAGAAACTCCTGAAGATGTAGGCGGTCGCCTCAAAGTTGCGAGTCTCAATGTTCTCAACTATTTTACAACCTTAGATGAAGATGGTAATACTAGCGGTCCCAACAACCTCCTTCCCAGAGGAGCAGACAACCAAACAGAATTTGAACGTCAACAGGAAAAACTGGTTACTGCAATTACTGATATTAATGCGGACATCTTTGGATTAGTTGAGCTTGAGAATACTGATATTATCAATGGTGAGGATGTCATACTAAAAAACTTAGTGGATGCTGTTAATACAAAATTAGATAAGAAAGTTTACGACTATATTCCTACTGGTTTTATTGGTGGCGATGCTATTAAAGTTGGCATTATTTACAAACCAACTGAAGTTACTCCAGTAAATAACTTTGCCATTCTCGATAGTTCTGTCGATTCTAATTTTAGAGATGATCGCAACCGTCCTGCTTTAGCTCAAACTTTTGAAGAAAAAGAAACAGGGGCACAATTCACTATTGCTGTCAACCACTTCAAATCTAAGAGAAGTTCTGGGATACCAGGGGATACCAGTGACTCTAACTTAGACCAAGAAGACGGTCAAGGTTTCTGGAATGCTGTGCGTACAGATGCAGCGATCGCCTTAACAAATTGGTTAGCAACGGACCCCACAGGAAGTGGAGATGATGATTTCTTAATTGTTGGTGACTTGAATGCTTATGCTCAAGAAGACCCAATTACAGGAATAGAAGCAGCGGGATATACTAATCTCGCTACTGAGTTGATCGGACCAGACGCTTATTCCTTCGTATTTGATGGGCAAGCAGGAACCTTGGACTATGCTTTGGCTAATTCTAGCTTGACTTCTCAAGTTACAGGAGTGACAGAGTGGCACATTAATGCTGACGAACCTGATGCTTTTGATTACAACCTAGACTTTGGTCGTAGTCCCCATATATTTAATGGTGAAGATCCTTTCCGTACTTCTGACCACGATCCCATAATAGTTGGTTTAAATTTGGAAAGTTAAATATTTTCTTTTTTAGGAATGGGGATAAAATATGATACACACAATATTGGTTAGGAATATTGCACTGAAATGCTCCTGTGCAGAAAATCACCGAAGTTAATAAATCCTCTTTGGCTACCCTGCGGGTAGTGGCTTCCAGAGTTTCTAAACTTACCTCTATGTTCCCAAACTCTGCCAACTATTCTTGTTATTTTTCATAGGACAAATGGCCGTAGTGTCCCAACCATATCGGCATTGCTTGTAGATTAGCCGACAAATCTTGCCCTGGAATTACCAGTTCCGATAATTCCCCTGATACTTGTTCTCCACATTGGCTGCAAAATCGTTGCACTTGTCGGTATTCCACGATTTCAATTGGATGTTCTACCAGTTGGGCTACCTGGTAACTTCTGGTAGTTGCTCCCCCACTTTTCCAGTGATTTCCTCCAGATACTGGATATCTTTGGGGTTCCACTACTTGGTAAGGATCTACTCTGTCAAACCCAATTCCTGTATTTCCTGGATTTCCTGGTTGTCCTCCTGGTTTTCGATGGCTGGAGTCTGATTCTTTTTCCTTTTTAACTGGTTTTTTTTCTGAGAGCTTGAGCAAGTCCCTTGAAGGGGGTAATGGTGAAGTTTGACGATCTTTGTCTTGTAGTCCTTTGAGTTGTTCTATCTCTTCAATCAGTTTTTCTATTGCTTGTTGCTATTGCCAAACCAGTTCTACTAGAGCTTCTTTGGACAATAGCTCTAGGTCTTTTCGGTCTTTTGGGATATCTGGTGGCTGGAATTTCATTTCTCTACAGAAATACAGACCTTCCCCTTTTTGTCAACCCCTACACCTGAATGCTTACGTTACTCACAAACAACCCTAACACTTTACATATTTGATAAATTGGGAAACATAGATAAGTAAAAACGTAAAAGTTAAATCTGAACAAGACTTATCAGGGGAGGATGTCAATCAAACAAATCAGCATGTTTCAAAGTTTTACCAGCTTCATCTTTTTGAGACAATTTTACCTCAATTCCATCTAAAGGCCAACTAATTCCAATCTCTGGATCATTCCACAGAATTGAACGCTCATATTCGGGTGCATAATAATCAGTAGTCTTATACAAAACATCCGCAGTTTCAGACACTACTAAAAAACCATGAGCAAAACCAGGGGGCACCCAAAGTTGTCGTTTATTTTGTGCACTTAAAAGATAACCTACCCACTTACCAAAATTCGGGGAATTTTTCCGAATATCTACAGCAACATCAAATATTTCTCCCCCAACTACTCTTAATAATTTGCCTTGAGCTTGTTGAATTTGATAATGTAATCCCCGCAATACTCCTTTACTAGAACGAGAGTGATTATCTTGTACAAATTCCAGATTTATTCCTGTTTTTTCGGAAAAATTGCTTTGATTAAAACTTTCCATAAAAAAGCCTCGTTCATCTCCGAATACTTTTGGTTCTATTAACAATACTTCGGGAATTTCTGTTTCAATTACATTCATTTTTTGACCTCAGTTTATTAAACTTAAAGGAATAGAAGATATAGCACTATGTTTTAGGACGCGGACATTAGGTAAATTCCGTTTGCGGAGCATTTCTGTAGCAAACACTAAATTATATAGCAATCCCAAATAAGTCGCAACAGATATAATAGTAAAAATAACATTTCCAGGAAAAAGAAAAAAGAATAAATAGACAATTTTATCATCTTTGCAGTTATTTTTAAATAGTTAAGTAGCTATTTAAGTTTTTTTGCTGATGGTTAAATATTCAATTTTCCCAAACTTTTTTACTATGGAATTTTCCCACAACCATTTTAGGATTGCTATAATAACTGATAATTGTTACTACATCTTTTTTCCCCAAGCTTCTAATTCTCCTATCCATAAATCAAATACTAATTTATCTAGGTTTATCAATCGAGAAATTGAGAGTAAAAAAGAGAACAAAATCTCCTGATAATACTTCAATCTATTCAAAATATATCCTAGACTCATTAAATTACTAGTTGGCTTTGATTCTACATCATAAAACCCACTTTTTTCCAAAGCAAACTTGATCGTATCAAGGGAGAAATAAGTTAAGTGTTCTTTTGGTTTATAATGATACCATAAAGACCCTAATAATTTATGCCAAAATCCTCCCACATTGGGAGTAGTAATAAAAATCCATCCTCCCGATTTTAAAAGTTGATAAGCTGCTGTTAGTTGAGCAATAGGATCTGTTGTATGTTCAATCATATCTTGTAACATAATCAAATCAAAAGAATTAGGCTCAAAACCATGATTAAATAAATTACCTTGATATACAGATAAGCCCCTACTTTTAGCAAAATTTACTGCATATTCTGAGACTTCTAAGCCTTGAGGATTATTCCATCCTAAATCTTTTGCTTCCTCTAAACAATCACCTAAAGCACAACCCACATCTAATAATAAGCCTGGGCAAGAAAGTTTTTTCTCCGCTTTTAATAAACGTTTGCGAAAAGTCTGACTATTAATTTTCATCCCTTGGAAATAATTAGAATATCCTCCTTTGGGAAAATCGTTATTATAATAATCTTCTTGATAGATAGCAGTAAGATTTGCTGGTGGATTATTATCCCATACCATACCACATTCAGAGCATTTTGCTAATAGATAGTCATCCCCTGCTTTGTACTGGTTAAATTTATTTGCATGACACACGGGGCAATGATTTTTTGGCATAATGTTTGATTAAAATTACTTCTGTTCAAGCCTGGGATTAAAATCTCAGTCTCATAGTTCAAGTGCCTTAAAAGGGACTAAAAATACTGATTCCTCTTGAGAGGACTTAAGTGATTAGCCGAGAAATGAATTTATGGGTAGGATATAAAATTTTACCTAAATTTGTATATTGAAAAGATAAAAATTAGAATGGCATTATGGCGAGTTTTCTATCATTTTGTTTGGTCAACTAAGGAAAGACAACCTCTAATCAAACTAAATATAGAACCTCAACTCTATCATTATATTATTGGCAAAGCTGATGCTCTTAATTGTATTACTCATGCTATTAATGGTACAAAAAATAATATTCATTTAGTAGTTTCAATCCCACCTACTTTAGCTATTTCTGATTTTGTGAAAAAGATTAAAGGTAGTAGTTCTCATTATCTAAATAATGTTCTATCTCTGAAGGAAAATAAATTTGCTTGGCAAGCAGGATATGGGGTCTTTTCTTTGGGGCAAACACAACTAGAGCAAGCGATCGCTTATGTCGATAATCAAAAACAACATCATTCAAAAGGAACTATAAATTTTTACTTAGAAGACATGACTGATGAAGACGATTCTCCTGTAAAATTCTTTAGTACCAGGGATTAAAATCCCTGGCTCACAGCTCAACTCCTCTTAAGAGGACTAGATATTTTCAGTCCCTTTTAAGGGACTTCAGCTATGAGCCGTGAAATTCATTTCACGGCGAGATGCCTGTATTGAATTATTCATTTCACGGCGGGATGCCTGTGTTGAATTATTCATTTCACGGCGGGATACCTAGATATTAAAATTTTCACCTCAATATACCAGGGATTAAAATCCCTCGCTCACAGCTCAACTCCTCTTAAGAGGACT
>JAKQYF010000087.1:9411-20226 GCA_023356535.1 Trichodesmium sp. MAG_R03
TCGCTCACAGCTCAACTCCTCTTAAGAGGACTAGATATTTTCAGTCCCTTTTAAGGGACTTCAGCTATGAGCCGTGAAATTCATTTCACGGCGAGATGCCTGTATTGAATTATTCATTTCATGGCGGGATGCCTGTATTGAATTATTCATTTCATGGCGGGATGCCTGTGTTGAATTATTCATTTCACGGCGGGGTGCCTGTGTTGAATTATTCATTTCACGGCGGGATACCTGTATTGAATCATTAATGATTCATTTCACGGCAAGATGCCTGTATCAAATGATTCATTTCACGGGAATATGCCTACATTGAAATTTAAATCTAGTCATTAATATACTTCTACCTTGACATTAACTTCATTGTTTAATTTGACAAATTCTTGTTTTTTAGAATTATAAACCCAAGCTTTAATAACAGTTTCTCCAGTAGGTAAAGACTTGGCTGAAAATTTTACTTTCCATCTCGCTCTACTATAAAGTTTTGACTTCAGCACCTTAGAAATATCATTACTCTCTAAGTTAACAATAGCATTGGCAAAAAAATCCTGATTCTCACCATAAGAAAGCAATACTAAATTAGGTTGTTTTTTTTCATCTGGTCTAATTGCCCAACCTCCCAAGCTGAAAGTTTCATCACCTTTAATAATTAGAGGTTTTGCAGTCGTTTGAGAATTATCTAAATAACCATAATTTTGTTTTGGTTGTTTGATAAATTTCAGATTTTGAGGAAATTCTCGCCACCCTAACTTTTCCATAATTTCTGCACCTTGTCTGACTAACCAAGTTTTGCCATTCATTAATACTAAACAACTATCTGGAGATTTTTTGATAAATTCTGAATCTGCTAAATAGTTAATTATTTCTAGACATTCTTTCCGACTTTCGATGTAGGGAAAACTTAATTTCACATTCCTCACAACATACACCGAGTTAATCATCATAATTACTATCATTATAGCAGCAAAAATTTTATATATTGATAAATATTTTTTTTGCTCATGTACCAATAACGCCAGCAGATAAATTAGAGAAATAATTAATAATATTGATGTAGTTGTATATCGGGAAGAAATCATAGCATTTTCAACTCCATACTCTGCTCTTCCTACAGATATAGATAGAGCAGAAATTAGAGAAAATGTACCTATTGTTAACCAAGGAATCCCAGGAAGAAAAAAAGTTAGTTTATAGAAAGGTTTTTTGAGAAAGTAATATGTAAAAAATAGGAAACTAGACAATAATATTAGCCCGGTTAAAATTGCCGGAATAGGAATTCTAACTAAAGGTAAACCGAGAACGGCTAAAAAGTAATTTATGATCAAAAATGGTTGTTCTGTAAATAAAAATGGTTTTGGTTCCCGAATCGGATTAAAGTTAATTGCATAAATAAGACATGAAACTATAAAAAGCAAAATCCAGATACTTAGTCTACTAATTTTTTGTTTGGCTTTTCCTTCTATAGATAATATTGACGGAATTAAAACTAGCCAAGAAAGTAATCCTTGTATTAATGTAAAACTTCCGATCAAACAAAATATTGCTGCTAGAAATATTCTAGTTTTTGCCGAAAAATTATCTAATACGTGAATAAAATATACTGCCATTATTAGACATAAGTTTGTCAGAAACCAAAATAGGGTAAATCCCCATAGCCAGTTCTGATTTTGTACTAGGGAAAATAATAATAGACAACTTAAAATATTTGCTATGTGTAGGAGATTTTTGTTTTGATTTTGGAATTGAATTTCGGCTATTTTACAGATAGCAAAAAATGTGATAATAACAAAAATTACGCTACAAATTATTTCAGCTTGAGTGTTCCATTTAGTGGCAAAAGCTAAGGCAGTAATGATTAATTTTGGTATTAATATTCTGTGATGTCCATGTACAGTAAAAAAGTCAAAAAATGTGGCGTTTCCTTTAGCAACTCGCTCAAAAATAGGAGTTAATCTCCATTGATCCCAGTAGGGAACATTGACACTAAAATTCCCCAGAAACCACAGTAGTAATAAGGCTGGGAAAATATAAAGGATGAGTAATAATATTCTGGTTCGGGAAAAGACTGTTAACATTATTGGCAAGTGGAGATCAGCAATAATATTATAGGTTTAGGTGGGCTTGAAGAATCTGCATAATGTCCAACCATGTCGACTCTTGAATTGAACCTGCACAACCAGATGATTAGCTCAAAACAATGCACTTTTTAAATTGGTATTACGAAAAGCAGTCCCAAACCCTTTTAGCAATGGGGTAGAGGGTGTTGTAGTTCACCCCGTAATGGTTACCCTTAATTAAAACTGGGTCAAGGAATCTTTTTCTATAGATTTAGTAACTATACTGTTATATGCTTTAATCGAATATTAAATCGTACTGGATATGAAGGGGTGACAGGTAAGACTAAAAGACTTATATAACAAGGTGTGCAGCTTTCAGAGATCTCAATAAATATTGCCGAAAAATTGGGTTTAAAGCCTCGCCTATAAGCGGGCGACTTTTTAGTTGATTTTTTTTCACAGGTTATGTCCTTGTTGCTTTTTAGTTCACAAGAAATATATTGGTCGCGGGCGGGCTTACCGAGACAAAAAACGGACATTGAGGCCAGCAGCCAGACTACTGCCAAAGTAGCAGCAGCCTATGAGATGTTAACCCGCCGAGGGGCTACGGCTCGGTTGTTACCCAGTGCCTTTAGGCCGGGGAGGATGTCAATTAGACGTTTTAACTGGCCAGTAAATCTATAAAAATTAGTCATCTTTTCGATGACTTCAGCTATTAGCCAAGGATTTCAATCCTTGGCATTTTGCCTATCAAAAAAAGTATGCCATATTACCAGATAAACCAAAACGAATTCTAAATTCTAATTAACATTAGTCAAACTCTTAAACTTACTAGTAAATCTACTAAAGAACAACTCTAAAACTGTCCGTTTACCTACATTAATATTTGAGTTAATTGCCATGCCATTCTGCAAACTAATCTGCACATCATTCTCATCGTCCAGAACAAATGTTTGCCGTTCTAAATCAATTGTAGTTTCAAAAGCAAAAAAAGGTCTTCCTGCTTGTTGGTCTGGTGGAATAGCATCATCACTAATATAAATAACCTCTCCAGTTGTTGTACCAAACTCATTTGCTGGTAAAGCTTCAACTTGCACTTCTACAGGTAAGCATTCTAGATCACTTAAACCTAATTTTTCTCGATTTTCTTTCAGCTCCGGACAAACACATTTTTTACCCGCTTCGCATGCAATAACTTCCCTTCCAGCTAACTCTTGGTCATGATAAGGTTCTAATTTTTTCCGTTTATCATTTAATGCTTTTAACACCAAAGCAATATCTTTATTCTGAATATAAACCATTGCTTTCAAACCTTCATCATCATCCAATACTGTCAGTAAAGGTTGAGTTTGTTGTGCCTCATAAGAAGCATCCTCACATCTTTCTGGTTGAATATCTCCTGGCTTCAAAACATCATTAATAACATATTGACAAATAGGGTCTGTCTTTATATCTAGAGAAGATTCTTCTTTAGTTGTAGGTTGTAAACCAAAAATAACCCCAGAAACTGGTGATTTTAAAACTTGATTATCACGAGCTTCTTCTAACTTTTCTATTTGAGCATTAACTTCAGTCAGTCGCTTGTTATTTTCTAGTTGTAACCGAGTAAATTGAGAATCTATTCTAGCAATTTCTCTACCTTCATTTTGAGCAATTGTGGCATAAAGTTGCCTGGCCCAAGCATCTCTTGTATTTTTTAATTGTTCTTCAGTTCTATTAATAGATACATTTAAACGTTGTTGTTCTAGCCTAGCACGTTGGACTTCTGCTTGACGCGCCTTAACTTCTCCTTCTCGGGCATTAATATCAGCTTTCCTAGAATTAATTTCACTCTCGCGAGTATTAATTTCTCCCTCTAAATTATTAATGTCTGCTTTGCGAGAGTTTACTTCTCCTTCTCTAGCATTAATATCTGCTAACCGAGCATTAATTTCTCCCAATCTAGTATTTATTTCTCCTGCTCTTGACTGTATCTGGTCTTGTTGTCTTAATATCTCACTTTCCCCACGAAATACTTCTTGTTCTTGACGTTTTTTTTGCAGTTCAGCGATCGCTCCTTCTTCTACCAAAGGAGATATTTGTTCTAGAATTCCTTGGTTGGAATCTAATACCTTTCCTGATTTATCTAATTGCCCCTTTGCTAGCTCTAATTGTTCTTGAGAATACTTTAATTGTGCCTGAGTATTCTTCAGTTGTTCCCTAGTAAATTGCAGTTGTTTTTCTGTATTATTTAATTGTTCGTAAGCATAAGTTAGCTTTTGCTGAGTGTTATTTAATTGTTGTTTAGAAAATTGTAATTGTTGTCTAGCATATTGCAATTGTGTCTGAGCTACCCTTAGTTGTTCTGTTGCTGCTTCTTCCTGTTTTTCTGCTTGTTGAAGTTGTTTTTGTAATTCTCTGACTTGTAATTCTACAGCATCTACACGAGAATTATATTCAGCCTTGTAATTAATATATAATCCTTGTAAACTTGGGTCAATATTTATAAAACTACTTCTGTTTAAATAAAGTTCATCAATTAAAGCACGGTAGGTTTGATTTTCTGATAATCTAGTTTGTCTTTCTTGGGCAAGCTTTTGTAAATCTACAGGTAAATCTGTGGGAACTTTACCATTTAATACGTCCTTGTAAAATTTGTTTTCTTCTTTAAGGGTGTCTCTTAACTTAATTGCCGAACCTAAATCTTCCCTAGGAGCAGTAGGACTAAAAGTTAATAATGGTTGGTTTTTTTCTACGCGATCGCCACTTTCTACATGAAGTCTAACTACATTTCCGCTAGTAGGGGCTTGAACATCTATAGAACCATCTTTAAGTTCTAATTGACCTGTTGCAGGTACAGCTTGGTCTATCTCAGCAAAGTAAGCCCAGATGATAGCTGAACTAGTCATAATCATAATCATCCAAAGAAATAGCCGAGATAATATGGCTGGTTTCTCTAAAATTACTGGTTGTTCGTTTAATGATATTGATTTATCTTGCATTTTTTTCTTTTTGAATAGATAAAGAAGAAGGAGGAAGGGATCACGAAGGCAGGAGCAGGAAAAGTGTTTTAGGAAAGAGTCAAAGATTAGTGATCATTTCCATTATCAGTAGTTTCTTTTACTCTTCCTAATTTCTAATAATTTAGGAATTGTACTTAAATTTTCTCCCTTTTTCCCTCTTTCTTTTTCCTTCCTTCTTTTTCATTCTCAGAGAATTATTGTTGAGATTCTTGTTGTTGATAGAGACAGAAATAACGTCCTTTTGCTGCCATTAACTGATCATGGGTTCCTTGCTCCACCACCGAACCTTGATCCATCATTATGATAGTATTAGCATTTTTTACTGTTGTTAAACGGTGAGTAATAAAGAATAATGTTGTATTAGTAAAAGCCTCAGCTAAATTTTCTCCAACCTGACGTTCAGAACTGTAATCTAAAGCACTAGTTGCTTCATCTAATATCAACAATTTGGGATTTTGCAGAACTGTCCGAGCAATTGCAATTCTTTGCCTTTGACCTCCTGACAAAGAAGCTCCTCTTTCTCCCACCATCGTATTATAACCACTAGGCAAATTCATAATAAAATCATGAGCAACCGCTATCTTAGCAGCCCGAATAATTTCATCAGTTGTTGCATCTGGATTTGTCAAAGCAATATTATCTTGAACAGTACCATTAAAAAGAAGAGTATCCTGTAAAACTACTCCAATTTGACGGCGTAAAGAGTATAGTTCTACTTTATGAATATCATATCCATCAATAAAAATTCGACCAGAAAGAGGAGAATATAAGCGTTGCAATAATTTCATTAATGTACTTTTTCCGGAACCGCTCAACCCCACAATACCTACAAAATAACCAGAAGGAAATTCCAAATTTATGTTTGCTAATTGTAGAGGCCCACTTTGAGTAAATCGGAAGGAAAGCTCCTCAAATTTGACACTGCCATTCATTGGTGGCATATCAATATTATTTCTGTCTTCTTCATCTACTTCCGCTTCAGTATCTAAAACATCTCTTAATCGTTCAATTGACATTCCCACTTCTTGGAAACTTTGCCAAACACTCACAAAGCGGAGCAACGAACCTGTAACATTACCGGCAATAATTCGGAAGGCAATTAATCCCCCCACAGATAACTGACCATCAATAACTAAATAAGCACCAACCCATAAAAGTGCTAATCCTGAAAGTTTATTTAAAAATGTACTAATAGAGCTAGAAGTAGTTTGAGTCAGAACAGTATTAAAACTAGCAGTCATAAACTTAGCATAACGAGCTGACCATTCCCAACGAGACTTTAGTTCTAAATTTTGTGCCTTAACAGTTTGCACACCATTTAGCACCTCCACTAAGTATGACTGAGAGTCGGCATAGCGTTCTGCTTTTTTCCGTAGTAGCCTTCTAACAATGGGAGAATTAATTAAAATAATTCCAGCAAAGAAAGGTACCCCAGCCAAAGCAACTGCTGTCATTAATGGGTTAAGAGCCAACATCACAGCAATATAAATAACTGAGAATACTGCATCCAAAACCACTGTTAAGGCTGTGCCTGTCAGAAAATTCCTAATATTAGCTAATTCTCCGATCCTACCTACCAAATCACCTACCCGGCGATTATCAAAATAGCTGAGTGGCAGACGAAGTAGGTGGTCAATTACTTCTGAGCTAAGCTTGACATCTATACGGTTAGTAGTATCTACAAATAAGAAAGTCCGTAGACCTCCCAACACAGCCTCAAATAAAGCCACTAATAACATCAAGATCCCCAGAACATCCAAAGCCTGAATATTACGTTGCCCCATAACTTTATCGATGATAATCATCGTCATTAAGGGGTTAACCAAGCCAAATATCTGTACGAAAAACGAGGAAATTAACACCTCGATAAATACTGTGCGATGTTCCATTAAAGAAGGAACAAACCACCAAAAACTAAACTGTTCCTTCTGTTCAGTTTTTGGTGCTTGTAGTAGCAGAACTTGTCCTGACTCTCCCCAAATCTCCTGGAACTCACCTGGTTTGAGACGACTTAATCCTGATTCTGGACTTCCAACGACAATTTCTTGTTCTGTAATACTGTAGATGACAGCAAAACTATTTTGCCATTCAACTATAGCTGGTGCTTTGAGGCGAGGTACTGCTGCTGCCGACACTTGCGCCAGTTGACCTGTTAATCCCATCATCTGAGCGATCGCTCCACAAGCTTGTAGAGATATTCTACCGGCTGTACGGATCTGATTATCTAATACTCGACGAATTACATCCCGGCGGAACTTGAGACCAAGATGTTTGGCTAGCATCTGAAAGCAAGCTAAAGAAGCTGCTATTTCTCCTTTAGCTCGGAAAATTGGGTATTTTTTTGACGGGCTATCTTGAAAAAAAGTAGGTTCTGGTGGGCGTGCTGGTGCTTGGGGAACCATAGACAAATCCAAGGGCACCACTTGACTAGTTTCCTCCCCATTTTCTATGGTTTGTTCCTCATTTTGTTGTTCAAGAAATCCAAGAATTCTTGCGCCTCTTGGTCCTTCTATTTTTATCGACCTACTTGATCCATCTAAAACTACTTGACTACCTGAAGGAAAATCTCCTACTATCCCACTACTGACTAGCCAGATTTTTTCTGGGTTGAGGATAGATGCTAGTTCTTTGGTTTTTTTGTCTCCTTTGGGTAGGTTTACTACTACAGTATTTTGGACAACATTTTTAGTGAGTTCTTTGAGGTCACTATTAACTTCAGCTCTTCTAGCAAATTTTTGGCTTAGTAGTTCAAATACTTCAGTTATTGCTGGACGTTCGAGAAAGACTTCTCCAAATTCTGGTTCTGCTTTTAGTATTGCTAAGAAATCTGCTGCTGGTAAAGTAACAGCAATTAAGTCTGTTGAAGCGAGTACTGTTTCACAAGGCATCCCCCGTAGCAACCCTGCCCAACCTAAGATTTCTCCTGGTCCTGCTAATTGTAGACTTATGTAACGTTGCGATCGCTGCTCATAACCTAATACTCGTGCCTGACCCTGATAGATAATTGCTATCTGGTTTGGCATTTTTTCCCTATCAAAGAGTGGTTGACCAGTATGGTAACCTAGAAGTTGGCACTTTCCCACTAATTGAGTTTTTAAAGCATTGTCTGAAAGTTTGTTAAATGGTGGCCTATTTGCCAGAAATTCTTGTACTTGTGCTTTTGATATTGTCGAAGGAGTAGCCATTTAGTTTATGTTATTTCACTCTAGTTGGGAGATAACTGTTAATTGTCCCTAAATTTTAGATAATTGGGTATTGATATGATTCACCGGGAAATTGGATCTGCTGCCCTTTCAGGAAAACTTTTGCTAAGATTTCTGTAGTATAGAATCATAACACATTCTTTAAGTTAGTCGTGGGGGGCAGGCCTCTTGCAAAAGAGATGTCTATAAAAGAGGAGATCCGTTTTTCATTTTCCCCAGGAAAAGCTAGAGGAAAACTCTAGACAGACTCGGAGGAGAGCATAACCCTCACCTATAAACTCCCAAGATGAAGAACTCAAGAGTTGAGTCAGGAAGCTCTGGGTTACGCAAAACGTCAAACCACCGAAGATATATAGCTTAGTAGAAATCTTCACAGCTAATGTCGGCAAATGTTTCAACCCTAAACTTTTACATCTGATACATCTGAACCTAACGGCTTCAGGGGTCCAATTTTTCCTATTTGTTCTCGTATCCAATTTTCTAATAATTCGTCCATTAGACGTCGGCGCATTGATTCATCAAGCTGTGCTGGGATAAATTTTTCTAACCTAATAATTACTGTCCATTCTGTTAGTGGACGTGGCGACCAGATTTGCCCTGGTTGACTTACTGATAAGATTTTGCCTATAGAAGGGTGTGGTTGATTTAAGGGAACAGGGCCTAACAAGCCTCCTGTTCGCCCTTCTGGACCTTCCGAATATTCACGAGCAACTTCGGCAAAAGTTTGCTCTTCTTCTGTTATCCGAAAGTATAGTTCATGAGCTAAACTAGGATTTTTTGTCCGGATTAGAGAATATACTACTTGGTCTAAGCTGCTCTTACGAGTAAGAAAATATCTTTCTACTCGGTTTTTCCAAGTTTGTTGTTTGAATTTTTCTAGTAATATTGGCCTAATTGCTATTTTTTCTAGTTGTTCTTGGTTCATATTTTGGCTCTTGAGCCATGCTTGTTTTCTTTCGGGGTTATTTAATTGGTATTGGGCTTCAAATTTTTCTAAGGCCGTCGTTGTTTCCTCTTCCGTACAAGTTAAGTTAGCTATCGCTTGGTCGATTATTACCCCTCGCAAAAAATGAGGCATTAACTGATAACGTTGTAAGAGCGATGGAATATCTTGGGCTTGCAATAATTTATCACCGATTTGAAATAATCCTGTCATTCTTCATATCTCCAACTGACTTATACTATTCCTTTTAATTTAGTCTTCTCTAAAAGATAGTCCCTAATAATTTATTAATTCACTTTTTTATGGTTTTGCTTTTATTTCTTAATAAAATAAAATCAATAATCGTTTTTGCCTCTGCTGGTTATAAATGCTCCCACATCAGTACCTACTACTGTAAAACAACTACACAATTCCGGTAAAGTATGGGTACCAACAACTTTCCTCCAGATAAGTCTGTGTAGACTCGCTGAAATATTGACGAGCAACTTCGCCAAAAGTTTGCTTACCTTCAGGATATCCGAAAGTATAGTTCATAAGCTAAATCCGGACAATTCTTCGGTTCTAGAAAATATTCTTCTCCTTGTTTTAAGCTCCTATTAGGATAGAGAAAATATCTTTCTCATCTATTTATCAAGGTTTGTTGTTTAAATTTTTCTAGTAAAATTAGCCTAATTACTATTTCTTCTAGTTGCTCTAGGGTCATGTTCTGACTTTTCAGCAACCCTTGTTTAGTTTCAGGTTGATTTAATTAGTATTGGGCCTCTGATTTTTCATGGATCCCTTGTTTTTCTTCTTCTGTTAGTTGTCATTGGGACATATTCTGGCTTTTCAGCCATGCTTATTTAATTAGTTAGGACTTACCCATGAACGCGCTTTGGTAGGGTGTGTTTTGCTGACGCCAAGCTGCGCTAATTCTTTGCGACTTGAATTGCGTACTTCGTAACGCACCAAGGCTCTATATATAGTACCTTAGCGTAAGTCCTGTTAGTATTGGGTCTTTGATTTTTCACTGGCCATCGTTTTTTCCTCTTCTTTACAAGCCAAGTTAGCGATCGCCAACTCGATTATTATTCCTCTTGACATCCTCCCCGGCCTAAAAGCACTGGGTAACAACCGAGCCGTAGCTCCTCGGTGGGTTAACATCTTACAGGCTGCTGCTACTTTGGCAATAGTCTGGCTGCTGGCTTCCACCCCCGTTTTTTGTCTCAGTATACCCACCCGTGACTAATATATTTCTTGCTGCATTTTCGTCTCGATAGAACGGCCTGACCCTACGGGACCATGTTTAGCACCACAATGTACGACATTCCCACTCACGAATTGATAAATCTAATCTTCCACCAAGAAATTCACAACAATAGAGGGACGTTGCATGCAACCTCCGTACGATGTGGGTTCCCAACGGCTACTTACTTTTAGATCCCGACCCTATTTTTCTGCAAATCTATTCTAAATATGTTCGGAATTTTCTCCAATTGCGTTTCCGTTCCGAGCTCTCGATAATTTCCTATTCTTAACCATCCCAGAAACGTTCAAATCCTCCAAAACAATTGTTTGGTTTTCACAGACATTTCAGTAGATAATTTGTGTAGAAAATCTCTCCTTGTGTCTTT
>JAKQYF010000088.1 GCA_023356535.1 Trichodesmium sp. MAG_R03
ATACCATCGCCTAATAAACATATCAAATCACAAAGCAGACATATTAACATTAATTCTAGGCAAATAGCTCTATGGCCCGTGATTATTACGAAATTCTAGGTGTTTCTCGTAGTGCAGATAAAGAGGAACTAAAGCGTGCCTACCGTCGCTTGGCTCGTAAGTACCACCCAGATGTGAATAAAGAGCCAGGAGCAGAAGATCGCTTTAAAGAGATAAACCGAGCTTACGAAATTCTTTCTGACCCAGAAATGAAGGCCCGTTTTGATCGCTTTGGAGAAGCTGGGGTATCAGGAGGAGCAGCATCAGGTTTTTCAACAGACTTTTCAGATAGCTTCGCTGATATATTTGAAAGCTTTTTCAGTGGGTTCTCTGGAGGAATGGGAAGTCAAGGACGTAGGCAAACAGGTCCAGTTAGAGGAGATGACTTACGTTTGGACCTGAATCTGGAGTTTCACGAAGCTATATTTGGTGGTGACAAAGAACTAACAATTAAACATCTGGAAACTTGTGGAACTTGCAGTGGTTCAGGGGCTAAACCAGGCACAAGACCTCAAACTTGCTCTACTTGTGGGGGTACAGGTCAAGTTCGCCGAGCAACAAGGACTCCTTTTAGTAGTTTCACTCAGGTTTCAGTTTGTCCTTCATGTAACGGTACTGGACAGATAATAGAAGAAAAATGTATGACTTGTGGAGGTCGCGGACAGAATGAGGTAACGAAAAAGATCAAAATTACAATCCCAGGAGGAGTAGACAATGGTACTAGGTTACGGGTATCTAATGAAGGAGATGCTGGTAAGATGGGTGGCCCACATGGCGACTTGTATGTTTTTCTGTCTGTAAGAAATCACCCAGAGTTTCAAAGAGATGGAATTAATATTTTATCCCAAATAAAAATTAGCTATTTACAAGCAGTTTTGGGTTGTTGTTTGGAAATCAATACAGTTGATGGTAAGGCAGAATTAACAATTCCCTCAGGGACTCAACCAAATGCCGTTTTAACTTTGGAAGATAAGGGAGTACCGAGACTTGGTAATCCAGTTAGCCGTGGCGATCATCTGATTACAATCGAAATTGATATTCCGACAAAAATTACTCTAGAAGAAAGAGAGTTATTAGAAAAATTGGCAAATATTAAAGGTGAACGTACTGAAAAAGGAGGTATAGAAGGGTTTCTGGGAAGCTTTTTTCACCAAAAGTGATTGAAATTAAAGATTTTCCTAATTCTGAAAAACTTGTTCTTAATAGGGTGGAAAAATAGAGGGGTTGCTGAATTATTGTATGATTTTTTTAGATTTTAAATTAGGCTTATAAATTGAGTTCTATCTATTCATAATTGAGAATCAGCAACGGTTAAACAGAAGCTTAACAGAAAGCCCCTAATTCCAATGATTAAAAGTCCTGCTATACTTGGAAGCTTGCAAAAATAACTTTCCTTCATAACCGAAGTTACCAATAATATCGAGTATTTGCTCCAACAAATAATATTTAGAAATAGAAAATCTAAGTATAGCAAAGTTTATGGTAATTGGTATAACAGCAACGCTAGGGAATCCTCCCCTGTCTCGTAAGAGCAGTGTCGGGAGGATGTCAAAGAGTAGAAAATATTGAACTATGAATTCTCAAACCCAAATACATGATGGACAAAAGTCAGATGCTCAAATAGATCTACGAGGTACTCCTTGTCCAATTAATTTTGTGAAGACAAAACTGTATCTCGAAAAGATGATGCCAGGAGAGATTTTAGAAGTGTGGTTAGACTCAGGGGAACCAATAGAGCAAGTACCTGATAGTTTAACTGTGGAAGGTTATAAAATAGAAGAAATAAAAGACCAGTCTGAATATTTTGTCCTCAAGGTGCGTTGCCCAGAAATGGCTGCATGAATTGGACTTTAGAAATAGGTGACATATTTGATAATAACTGGGTAGGGACAGTTGTATCATTTCAGGCAAATTTTTATCAAGTTAGGATTGAGAAAAATCATAACTTGGTAAAAAATGCCAGAGAAAATTTACCTCAGTTTCTTCTGTGTACCCGTAGATCGCGATTGAAGAAAATTGGCCAAAAAGTCATGGTGGGCGATCGCGTAATTATAGAAGACCCAGACTGGGTAGGTGGGCGAGGTGCTGTAGCAGAGGTTTTACCAAGAGAAACAGAACTTGACCGCCCTCCTATAGCTAATGCAAATCAGTTAATGTTGGTCTTTTCTTTGGCAGAACCTGATTTAGATCCTGTCGCTTTAACGAGGTTTTTAATCAAGGCTGAGTCAACAGGTTTAGAGATATGTTTGTGCTTGAGTAAGTGCGATCTTGTAAGTGCAACAAAAATGGAAGAATGGCATGGTCAAATTTCTGAGTGGGGTTATGAGCCATTTTTTATTAGTGTGAAAACAGAAGCAGGTTTGGGAGAAATAAAGAATAGCTCTAATTCTCTATGGGAAAAACTGAGAAATAAAATTACTGTAATTTCTGGTCCCTCTGGTGTGGGGAAGTCGAGTTTAATTAATTATTTGATTCCTGATGTGAATTTACGGGTGAGTGCTGTGTCTGGAAAATTGTCGCGGGGACGACACACTACTCGTCATGTTGAGTTATTTGAACTGCCTAAGGGGGGTTTATTAGCAGATACACCAGGTTTTAATCAACCACAGTTAGACTGTAAGTCTATAGAGTTGGCGTATTTTTTTCCAGAAGCTCGAAAGTATTTGGCAGGGGGGAGTTGTCAGTTTAGTGACTGTTTACATCGGGATGAGCCTAACTGTATAGTAAGGGGTGACTGGGATAGGTATGAATATTATTTGATGTTTTTAGAAGAGGCGATCGCACGGCAGGAGGCATTGGAACAAAAAGCTGATGCTGAGTCAAATTTAAAAGCAAAAATAAGGTCGGGCGGTAAACAAAAGTTAGAACCTAAGTTAGCTAGTAAAAAATATCGGCGTTCTTCTAGAAGAGTAGAGCATCAGCAGTTGCAAGATCTGTGTGAGGAGTTAGTTGACTTTGAAAAACTGTGAAGTTAGGCGGTCGCTATCCTGGTATTTTATATATACAAGACTTACGCCAATTCACTTTGAAAACGCCATATGTAGGGGTGAATGCCATTCGCCCTCACCCTCGTGTAGTGCCCGTATGTAAGTTCTGATATAATTAGGACTTACCCATGAACCCTATTGGTAGTAGACCGACATAGCTAAAATGGTGCAATAAGAGTAGGTTGGGTTGAGGGACGAAACCTAACCATAATACACCTTTGTTGGGGTTCACTTCGTTCTACCCAACCTACATTTTTAGGTGTGTCAGTCCAGTAGGGTGTGTTAGCGCGCTTAGTAACGCACCAATGCTCTATATATAGTGCCTATTGGTAGTAGACCGACATAGCTAAAATGGTGCAATAAGGGTAGGTTGGGTTGAGGAACGAAACCTAACCATAATACACCTTTGTTGGGTTTCACTTCGTTCTACCCAACCTACATTTTTAGGTGTGTCAGTCCAGTAGGGTGTGTTAGCGCGCTTAGTAACGCACCAATGCTCTATATATAGTGCCCTTGTGTAAGTCCTGATCATCAAAAGACATTGCGCAATAATTAAGTTAATTAGTAATTAGGGCTTGCTGATTAATTATAAAAGCATTTACATATAAAGGCTTTACCCTTATTTAGGTTGCAAAAAGTACCAGCTTTTTTGTGGTATAACCTGCTCTGTGGGATGTAGGTAAACATCCATTCAATCAAAAAAGTTTGAAGAATCAAATAATGCAAAATACTCAACTATCGACACTAAATACAGCGCTTTCCGTTGTTATTAGGTACACCTACGCGGGCAAGATGCCCGCACTACATGATTTTTACCATTGATCCTGTAAATCATTTGCCCGAAATTTGCTGTAATATTCTCAGCGAAGCTGACTGAAATGACCTATGAATTAAATAAAACAGAATGTAATACCTCTTGATGAATTAGCGATCGCTCCCGAAAAAAATCTATTCTATCTGACAACAAAGCTTCTCCATTTGCATAATTATCAATCCAAGTTTTACTAATTAAATTTGCTTGTTCTGGCAACTCTGATAACTCCCATCCAGGGATTTCCAAATCAGTCATTAACTGACTAACTTTCGGATCGTAACTAATAGCAAAACAGCGACATTTCTCTGCAGAACCCATAACTAAACTGTGGAAACGCATACCTATTACCATTTCCACTCCTCGAAAAATTCCCTTCAAAACTCTAGGGTCTTCTACAGTTAAAATTTTACTATCATCAGGCAATTTTTGATGAATAAATTCGGCAATTTTTAAATCTTTCATCGGTTGAAAAGGCAATAACAAAATAAAGGCTTGAGTTGCCTTTTGCAGAGAAATTAAAGCTCGAGTTAAAGTTGCTAAACGTAGAGGAGTTAGTTGGGGATGAGGTCTCAAACTTACTGCTATTCTTGGTGCAGGTAAATTCCAAAGACCAGGGACAGGGGAAGTTTCTAAGGCCCAAACCGGGTCAGGAGCTAAAGTCAAAGGAATATTCCATTTAGCAACTATTTTTGCTGAACCTGCATCTCTGACACTAATAATATTGCAGCCCTTTAAACATTCTTTAGCCAAAAATTGGGTGGTTGGATGATTTAAAGGCCCAATTCCTTGTGCCCAGGCAATGGTTTTTAAGCCCATTTTTTGAGCTATTCCCATTAATGCGGCATAATAAAAAGGACTAGCAATACTGGTAGCATCTTGAATGAGACTTCCACCACCCCAGATAAATATATCTGAATGTCTCATTGTTTGGAGAATGGTAAATGTATTTAGGCGATCGCCTGCTTCAACTTGGTAGCGTTGTTTTGTTTCGGAGGGGTTGCCAGACAAAACATAAGGTTGAATATTATCGGGCAACATTTGCAACAAAGATGCTAATAATGCCTCATCCCCACCATTTCCTTTTCCGTAGTAACCACATAAAATTGCCCGCATTTGTTTGAGTTATTTCCTATTTTGATTTAATGTGATAAAAAAGGAGAAATTGATACTTAAAAACTCAGATTTTTTAGATATGCACGCTTTATCAATACCTACTTGGATTATTCATATTTCTAGCGTTATCGAATGGGTAGCTGCCATCTGGTTTATTTCGATTTATGGTAATATTACCCACAACCGTGTTTGGTATGGTTTATCTTTTGCTATGTTACCAGCATTAGTGAGTGCTATGTGTGCTTGTACTTGGCATTATTTTGATAATGACCCTAATTTAGAATGGTTGGTTACTCTCCAAGCATCGATGACTTTATTGGGAAATTTTACCTTATTAGCTGCTGCTTGGTGGATATTTTCTGAGAGTAAAAAAGCTAGTAGGGAGTAGGCAGGGACGTTCTCTGAAATGTCTTTACGGAATAGATAAAACCCTTACTGTTTATTGAATTTTCCTCTATGGCAAAATTCAAGTTTTCTCTAAGTATAAAAAAGTTAATGTAGCAGTTTTTTTTAACTATTGGAAAATATGATTTCTAAAGATACTTTATTTGCTCTTTCTTTATTTCCCTATTTAGGTTTTCTTTGGTTTCTAACTCGTTCGGGTCAAGTACCTCGTTTAGCTTTAGTTGGATTTTATGGCACGTTAGTATTTGTGGGTGTGACTATTCCTGCTGGAATTTATGCTAAACAAGTTTATGGTGAAGCTTTAGCAAATATTGATTGGTTGCATGGCAGTGCTGAAGTATTTTTGACTTTATCTAATATTTTAGTAGTGTTAGGTTTTAGGAAAGCTGTTTTAAAGAAGCAAGAAGAAAGAAGGAAGAAGGAAGAAGAGATAATTCATTAGTAAATTTTCAGAAAAGAAGGAATAGGTAATAGACAATAGAAAAAATTACAACATATTTCGGGCAAATGATGTACAAGGTAAATGGTAAAAATCATGTAGTGCGGGCATCTTGCCTGGGTAAATTTACCTCATAACAAAGGAAAGGAAATGTAATTGTTCATCAGGAGGTAACCTTAGTAGTTACTTGCATAAATTCAAAAGCTGAGAGCTGACTGCTAATAGCTGAATGTTTACACTAAAACTATTTGAGTATTTCAGTATTGCTTAAAAAATTCGACTAAATCTAAGATGAATAATATACCTCGTCAAATACTTGATAAGTTGGTTAAAAAAGAGGGGATAACCCGATACAAAGAAGCTAAAATATGTAAAGCTATACTATCAGATTTATGTGGAGAATATCCAAAGGAAATCTCGGTCCTTGTTGTGGCTTTGGAAGAAAAAATTATAGATGAGTTGGAAAAAAATGCTCAATTCGTTCCTTTAGAAATTTTACTGAAACGCCTTGCTAAACAGATTCAAAATAAACGTGCTATTGCAGAAGAAGCATCTATTTGGGCGGTTGAATCTTGGGCATTTGTTTTGGGGATTTATTCACCAGATTTAGGTAATATTGATTCCTCTCCTAAACATAGCAAAGTGGGATTAATTGAGTATACATTAATTTTAAGTATCAGTAATATTGGTAATAAAATTTTGTCTTATTCTATTGATTTGACGGAGAATGAGGAAGATAATCCACAAGCTTTTTTTAATAAAAATAACAAACAGGAATATAACAAGTTTAAAACTGCTTTGGAAAGAGAAGTAGCAGGAAATATTAATAGCGTTAAAATGGAGTTTATAATTGGTAAATGGTGTAAACAAATTTCTCTGGGATACCGCACCTTTGAACTGGAGTTCAATTAAATTTATGGGATTTTTTAAGGGGCTATGTCAGTTATTGTTATGGGAGACCAAGCAGTAGGAAAAACTACTCTGATGTTGGAGTTGGCTAAATCTAATAGAGGTGATGTTCAGGTTATTGAACCTTCTTATGAAGATTTAGAACGATTTACTATTGGTGGTCAAGTTATGCCAACTGATAGTATCAGTAGTATAACTATGCAACTTTTGGTTAATTTATCTGGTAATTTTAAAGAAATAAAGGTAGATTGGATTGATTCTCCAGGAGAAGCTTGGAGAGCAGAAGATTCTAGATGGCGTAAAGCTAATCCTCGAGATTGGAATTTTCTGTCAACAAGTCTCCATAATGCTAAATTTTTAATGATAGTTATGGCTCCCTACCGAGAGCTATTAAATGAGAATTTAGTTGGGAATGATGGATTAAGCATACAGGATATTCGGTTTAGAAAACAAACTCAATGGAAAAACCGTTTTCAAGAATGGATTAGTTTTCTAGAAAATAATGCTAGAAATAATCAGTATGTAATTTTTTGCTTAAATATGGCGGATTTGTTTTGTGACGTCCAACAAATTTCTGACGCTTTGCAACAAGAAGAATCTATTAACTGGATTAAACATAAAATAAATGTTTTACCTATTTTCGATAATGTTCGGGAGCTAATTTACCGTTTTGAAAAGAACCGTATTGTCAAAACTCAAGTCTTTATTACAACTTATAAAGCTCGCCCGTTATTAGAGTTACCTTGGTTATACATGGGAACTTAAAATAGTTATTAATTATTAGTAGTTAGTTATTAACTCAGACTGCATTTTACATCTATTACTAAGGGTAGATAAAAAATGACACGAATTCCTGCTACACCCATTACTGATCTGCCTAATAATAAAAATAATAAAAATAATAAAAATAATAAAAATATTTATATAATTGGTCCGAGATCTTCAGGTAAGACTACTTTTCTCGGTGCTTTATTATCAATTACTAAATATAGTCAAAACATAAACCATCGAAAAGTTAATGTCAATACAAAAGGAAAAACCAGTGAGCTGGAAAGTCAAGTAAGAGAAAGTTGGAAAATTAAACAACCTTTAGAACCTACAAACTTTCCCAAAGATTATTTGCAAAACTACGAATTTTTGATAACAATTAATCCACAGTATAAACCAACAGAAATTGAATTAAAGGCTAAAGATTATGGAGGTGAATTTTTTCAAGAACTACTAAGGACAGATTTATCTACAAAAGTAAAGCCTTATATCAAAGATTGCTTGAAAGATGCTAATGGATGGATAGTTTTGCTTCCTGATTTCTGTTTAAAAGATGATATAAATGGGTTTACTGTTGTTGAAAATATTGATAGTTTTTACGAAAGTGTCTTTCATAAACTTTTATCTAAATTTCCTAAAAACGACGATATTTTTTCTTCAGATGAACTAACAAAAATAGAAAATAATCTAAAAGAAATACGAATTGCTTTTGTGATGAGTAAATGCGAGCGTGGCGAACTGTGGACGAGGCGATGGGAACCAGAACGAGATTTATTTCAAGTTCATCTGAAGAATACAAGAGACTTTTTAAGAAATAATCTTTCTCTGAAAAAAAATCAAATTTCTTTTTTTGCTTTGTCTTCTTTTGGGGTTTGTTCTAAAAATGATCCTCGCCCAAATAGATGAAATTTAGGAAGGAATTTACAAGATGGAGCGATTATAGACAATGGAGAATTATGGCGACCTTTTGGTTTAGTTAATCCTTTGTATTGGATAGCTACAGGTAAAAGATGGAGAGACCCATCTTTTTAAAGATACTATTAACAATTAGGAGATAAAACATAGATTTGGGAAAATATTTATGACTGAAATAAATGAAGTAAGAGTTGATGAATTTAGGTCTGGTTTTACTTATCAGTATTGTGGCGAGAGTTGGAGGTCTACTGGATTTTATGGTTCCTCTCATATAGGAATTACCTTTGATGATGGTATTATTCCTGAGCTTATTCAAAGAGCTGCTAGAAGAGAAGATTCACGCTTTAATGTATCTCAAAAAATTGACTATCAAAGTTTTATAAATTTACCTCATCAAAGTAGAGAGTTTATAGGTTTTAAAGAGTTTAATGAAGGTTTTGTTGAGGGAAATGCTTTAGTAGGAAGGATTATTGAAAAATGGGCTGTCTTAGCAGTAGTTTCTGTTGCCATTGATTTTGGTAATCGACCTTTTCCTGTGAAACGTTATTTTTGTTGTCGAGAATCTTATGATGGAAATTATGATGCAATGGCAACTTTAATTAAGTTTTTTTTCGAGAAGGGACCAGAAAATTT
Source organism: Trichodesmium sp. MAG_R03 (assembly GCA_023356535.1). Lineage (GTDB taxonomy): Bacteria > Cyanobacteriota > Cyanobacteriia > Cyanobacteriales > Microcoleaceae > Trichodesmium. The sequence continues at coordinate 9,023 of JAKQYF010000088.1, forward strand.
AACTTTCGATACATTGGAAAATAAGCCTCAAAAAAGTTATAAAGTCAATCCGTTAAGTGATCAAGATTTACAGTCACTAAATTTGCTGGATTATTATGATAGTGTGTTTGATGGGCTGTGTTTAATTAAGCCAGGTTTAAACATGAGGCAAGATTACTTACTGCAAATGTGGAGAACCTGTTTAAGGTTAGTCGGTGGCGATCGAAAAAAAGCTGCTTGGGCATTTAATGTTGACTCAGTTGCAAATTTTACAGATTTTACTTTAATACAAGCTGGAACACAGGAGTTTTTTCAGAGAAATTATTCTACAGTCTCTCCTCAACCTGCACTTCTCCCTACTTCATCTGATCAAAGAGAATTAAGTAATAGCAATTACTCTTTTCAACAAGTATTTTCTGCACCTCAGTCTGATGCTGAGTTAGTTTTTAATAATTTTGTCGAAAATGGAAATTTATCGCGACAAATGTTCCTATCTATCACAACAGGCATTCAGCAAAATAATCAACAATTGCAAAAATTGCAAAGATTAGCAAATAAAGATGGAAATGAAATAGTCACAGAGTTTAATAGTTTATCTTGTCTTATTCGCTACTATATTCTCAGTGCTTTAATAGTACCTGAAAGAGCAGTAGATTTGTTTCAGCAATTACTCTTTAGCAAAGATAATATTTGGTATGTTTTTTTGAAGTCTGCTAAAAAATTTAAGTCTTTTCAGACAGAAAAAAATGATTCCTATTTTAAAAATTCTATTGAGGAAGGTGTGTGGTTAATTATAAATTATATTATTGAAGATAAATTTCAATTACCTCAGATAAAAACATTTTTTATCTTTCCACTTGGAGAATTCTCATCTCAAAAAAAGTTCTTTGCTGAAGAAGACAATATTTGGATAAAAGGCATATTTTGGTCATACCAAAAATTTCCTACTACTGGGCGACCATTAGAGAGCACAAGATCCTCTTTTCAACGTTTTTGTGATAACTTAGACAATGAAGAATATAGAGAGAAGCACAAACAAGGATATGAAAAAATAACTCAAATTTTTTCTCAAAGTAGCCAAAAGACTTCTCACTACAAAAAAGCATTTTCATTGTTCTATAATTTAATAAATGTAAATACAATTTTTAACGATTTTGTCAAAAATGGAAAATTATCTTGGCAAAAAATTGAATTTATTAAAACAAATGTCCCCCAAAATCATGAGCAATGGAAAAAGTTAGCAACCAAGAAAAGAGATGAAATAATCAGAGAATAAAAGTTCCTCTTTTCAACGTTTTTATGATAACTTAGAGAATGAACAATATAGAAAGAAGTATAAAAAAGGATATGAAAAAATAACTCAAATTTTTTCTCAAAATAACAAAAAGACTTCTCACGACAAAAAAATTTTTTCATTTTTCCAGGATTTAATAGAAAACAAAGTTAAAGAGCAAAATTAATGTAAACACAATTTTCAACGAGTTTGTCAAAAATGGAAAATTATCTCGACAAAAAATTGAATTTATTGAAACAAATGTCCGAAAAAATCCTGAACAATGGAAACAATTAGCAACCAAGAACAAAGATGAAATAATCAGAGAAGATAAGAAAGACTCTGATATTATTCGTTACTATACACTCAGTGCTTTAATAGTACCTGCAAAAGCAGTGGATTTGTTTCAGGAATTACTTTTCAGTCAAGAGAATATTTGGAGATCAGTTATATTTAGCTCATTGAAACACAAAGTAAACGCCAATTCACCTTGGGAATCTTTTTATAATAATCTGAATCATCAAGAATATAGAGAACAGTATATACAGGGCTATCAAAAAATTGATCAAATTCTTTCTGTGCCCGGAGAATAATTTTTATTCATCTGTGCTTTAATAGCACAAAAAATTAATGGAAAAGTTCCTCATAGACTTTATTGTAGATTGAAGAAACACGGTAAAAATTATCCATTATTTTCCGAGTTAGTTAAGGAAGAAACTTTTTTGGAAATGGTGAGGCTATCAAAGAATATTAGAAAACTTTTAGATAGAATTGTTCAAAAAATAAAGTCGCGATCGCCACAACTACCTTTAATATTAAAACATGGTTATCTAAAATTTATATTATTTTGACTTTTGTTTCTGTATTTAATCTAATAGTAACTATTATTCTAAGGATACTTCAATTTAAACCTGAAATCGTTATGTTTCTCCTAACATCAGAAATCTTCCTAGTAATGATTATTTTATTTATGATTGTCATTCAAAAACTTATATCCGACTAGGTATTTAGAGAATAGAAATGATTAATATAGCCTTGATCAGGCAAATGATGTACACCTATCTTTATTGCATTGCATAGTTGAAAACCATTGACCATTAGAAAAATATTTTTTAATCTCAAAAGTGCTTTATGATATACAACAAGAAAAAAATACAAGTTCATCCTTTCAATATTTCTATATTAGGAACTAACTTTTATGCGTAACTGGTTATACTTCATTGTTGGACTATTAGCATCATTGTTTGCCTGGAGTTTCAGTCAAATATTACTGGTAGATTTCAAACCTATCTGGGATAGCTTAAACTGGACATTTTTCGCTCAATTTCCCTATTTAATTAAAATTTTTATCCTCACCATTTTTTTAGCAGTTTCAATGGTTATGGCAGAAGTTTTTTCAGTCATCCAACTCGCTTAAAACAAGGTTGGAAAGTTATTAAGTGGCCTCTAATAATTGCCATTATTGCAAGTATTTTAGGAGCAAGCTTATCTGGAATAATGAGTTTTGTTTTTAAACTAACTGGACTTCCTGCTTGGACGATAAGACTGATAGACTGGTTAATAATTGGTGTAATGATTGGTTCTGCAGAAGGAATGACATGGTTCTTGCGGACATGGAGTAAATTAGTTTTTTCTCTAACAACAAGAAGAGTAAAAAATGACATAAATAAAGTGAGAAGTCATTTTGTAAAAAGTATTTTGTTTAGCTTAGTTGTAAGTTTTATCGTATTTGCTTTTTCCGAAAGAATTATTAAACAAGATATTTCGAGCTTTATTTTATTAGGAAGTCTGCTTGGTTTTCTGTTAAGCTTTACCGAATCCCCTAATACTCAATTTGCATTAAAAGCTGGATATGGTTTTGAGCGAATTTCTGGAGGCAACACTACTATAAATAATATCAATTCAAAAACTGACAAAGACCATGGTTTAAAATTTGTTTATGTTCCTTCTAAAAATAAATCTATGACTATTGAAGAAGGACTCTCAATAGAACTGCCCAAAACAGGGAATATTATAATAGGATCTGATACAGAACAAAGCGATATCTGAGAATCACCATCTTACCGTAAAGCAGCAGAGTTTCTGTAGTGAAGCAGTCTTTTTCGTCAAACAAGTTGCGTAATTTGACTGATTCACCCCAAACGCAAGGTCTGCCACGACTGCGTTTGAGGGGTGGTGTTGGTGAAGGGTGTTTCTCTACTGCATTGATTCAGACTCTGGTAATTAAGTGTAGCTTGTGCTTCCTAAACTCTTTAATCAATTCTTTAGAAGCAAAGTAAGCATCAAGGATGATATAATATCATGTCCGGATAATTAGTGATCAAAAAACTTCCTCCTCTTCCCTCCTGATTCCTTTAGGGGTGTTTCGTGTCGCGCGGCGTTAACGAAGTATGCGCAAGCAAAACGGCCGTTCTCCCCTACTTCTCCCTAATTTATTTATACTTATTCAACCGGATATAATATTACCTAACCATTCTAAAAGATAGCTTGCAAAAATACTCGCGGAAACTCCAATAATGAAACCTACAACTATAACTATCCACCAAAAATTTTTCCTACTGCTAACCTTACGAAAATATTGATCTCGCTCCTTCTTTGATGCTTCGGTAAAAATAACAAAACGATAAGTAGGTAATTTAATTAACCCAATAATTAATTTAGGCAATATAAAATAGGCAAAAATTAAAAATAAGGAAGGTAGCAACAAATACAGAGAACTCTCTGTTGAATAAATTTTTTGGCAAGCATTAAAAAAATTAATAAGAAAGTCGACTTTTTCACCAAGTGGTATATTGTTTTCTACAAACTGACCTATTTGATATGAAAAGCTCAAACAACTTTTTGAACTCTCCTTTGAGTGTATCCAGAATAATATGAAAAATAATAAATAGCCAAAAATTAGACAAGGAAGTTCAACCACTTTTGAGTTTTCCATCGCCTTTCGCCTGAAGCCAGTCCAAGACACATTTGTCTTGACAAAACCTATAATACAGTTACGAACAAGCTCGGTAATCTCAATTCCCCAACCTTGATTAGTACATCTAATGGAATAACTAATTTTCGGTATTTGATATACAAATTCCCCAAAAAGTAGACTCCATCTTAATTTTTTTGATTTTGCCGAAGAGGGAGTATTTTTCTCTACTGAAGATATGGATATTTCCTGCTTCTCAGGAACTTTTTTATCATGGAATTCAACAAGGTAAACCCAAGTAAATATAAAGCCTGTAGAAATCAAATTTCTTAGTTCTTTATATTCCTGAAAACTCTTAAGACCACTAAACGACAATGAAGAATTATCATTGAAAAACAACTTAGCTCTAAATTCTATAAACACAGATTGATTCTGCTTTGTTATTCTGTCATCAATTATTTGATTAAGCTGTTCAAATCCTCCAAAATCTATCTCGAATGCACCTTCAATATACCCCTCAACCGACTCCGGTTTACCCAGAAGAGAAACCACAAACTGTTGAAAAGCATCCCTCTCTACAGACAAACTGATTGAAGATTTCTGTCGTTCCATAGAAATATTTGGAATTTCTAAATTATCATCATCCATTTGAATAAATTCCTATCAGTTAACTAAACCTACTTATAGAAACCATTTAATATCTTTAAATTATTGAATAATCTTGAGAAAATACTATGGAATATTTTTACTACTTCCTACTGCCTCAATAGCCGCCTCCAGAGCGATCGCCACATGAGTCCAATGAGTCCCCCCCTGACAAAAAACCACATAAGGCTCCCTCAAAGGCCCATCTGCCGAAAATTCAGAAGTAGACCCATCAATAAAAGTGCCACCTGCCATAACCAACTCACTTTCATATCCAGGCATCGGCCCCGGTACCGGATCTAAATAAGACCCCACAGGAGAATATTGCTGAATAGCTCGACAAAAAGCAATTAACTTCTCCGGGGAGCCCAACTTTATCCCCTGAATAACATCCCGTCGTTTTTCAAAAGGAAGAGGATTAACAGCATAACCCAACTTATCAAAAACATAAGCCGTCAAATGATTTCCCTTCATCGCCTCCCCCACCATTTGTGGCGCCAAAAATAAACCTTGAAACAACAACCTATTTTGCTCAAAAGTTGCCCCTCCACTACTACCAATACCAGGAGCAGTTAACCGACAAGTTGCAGCTTCTACCAAATCTGCCCTACCTGCCACATACCCCCCGGCCATAACAATTGTGCCACCAGGATTTTTAATTAAAGACCCCGCTACTAAGTCGGCCCCCACTACCGTTGGTTCCTGGCCTTCAATAAATTCCCCATAACAATTGTCCACAAAACAAACCGTTTCCGGATTTTGTTGCTTAACTATCTTGACAATTTTCTCAATATCTGAAACAGATAAACTAGCTCGCCAAGAATAACCACAAGAACGTTGAATTAAAGCCAGACGAGTTTTTTCAGTAACAGCAGATTCTAACCCTTGCCAATTTATTGTCCCAGTTTCGGTCAGGGGTAATTCTCGGTAACTAATACCAAATTCTTTCAGAGAACCTTGGCCTTCTTCTCTGAGACCAATTACTTCCTCTAAAGTATCGTAAGGAGGACCCGCAACAGACAACATTTCATCCCCTGGCCTCAGAGTCCCAAATAAAGCACAGGCGATCGCATGGGTTCCCGAAACAAATTGAACTCTTACTGCTGCTGCCTCAGCCCCCATAACTTCTGCAAAAACCTTGTCCAAAGTCTCCCGACCTATATCATCATGGCCATAACCAGTTACCCCAGAAAAATGATGGACACCTACCCGATGATGACGAAAAGCATCTATCACACGTCTGAGATTTTTCTTGACTAAGCTATCAATTTCGGAAAATATGGGAAATAGCTCTTGTTCTCCGGCTTGTAGATATTCAATCCTGTTCATCTTTTTATTTATTTTATGATATAATAAATAAAATATAAGTTTTTTTGTTGATAGTTAAATTGACAATAAAATCTAGATTTACTTTAAATGTCAAAAAAGAATTAATTTAGATATTGAGACTGTACTTTTTCTTGCAAAAAGTATCATCAAATATCGATGATAATTTTGAGAACAAAAAATTAAATAAACAAAGCAGTGTTTAGCTTAATGTAAACACAGTAATTTACTTTTTTTATTGATAAATTTTCAAAGTTAATTCCCAAAACTTAGTAATTTTACTATATGTATTTACTATATTTATAGTACTTTAGTTGAAGATAAATTCTTCTGTATTATCATTCTGTAATTTAAAGTTAAATACTTAAATAACTGGAAAGTATCGAGTTTTTATAACTAAAAAAAATTGCTTTCAATACTAAAAAGTATTACAGGAATTGGCTGACAGTGCCTATAGTTTTTTTTGGAGATAGTTTTTAACATTAATATCGTTGAAAGCCTTCCCTAGCAATAGTGATTCCAAAAACTTATAACTGTCTAGTTAAATAAGCATTAAGCAATAATCAATCAGCCATCAGTAGGCTCATTTTTTGACAAGAAGTGGATTTGAATCCTTCCTAAGCCGTCCGGTTTATACAAACTAAGGATTTTAACCTAAAGCTATAAAAGCTGTTAACACATTTCCTTCGTAGGAAATTAACTGAATTCCAAAAGTTAATAGCTCGTTAATAATACCCAGGATTTTGGAATAAGAATATTTTCTTTATTTTCTGCTTTTGATTCATAAATTAAGTAGTTATTACTAAAATCTTTTTCATATCTTATGCACACACATACTCCAGCTTTGATTAAGCTAGCTCCTTTGGAGCTATTGAGTTCTTAACTAAGAGATTTTCATGACAATTTCAACATCAAAAAAACTTTCCCTTGATTGGAGCATAATAGGCTTTATGGCATTCCTGCATATTGGAGCCTTGTTTGCCTTGTTTCCCAGTAACTTTAGTTGGACTGCAGTTGGCCTAGCCTTATTCTTACATTGGGTTACTGGTGGTCTAGGTATCACTTTAGGCTTTCATCGTATGCTCACACACCGTAGCTTTAAAACTCCTAAATGGCTAGAATACTTTTTAATTTTTTGCGGTACACTGGCCTGTGAAGGTGGAGTTTGTGATTGGGTAGGTTTACACCGCATTCATCATGCGCATTCAGATCATGAAAAAGATCCTCATGATTCTCATCGTGGATTTTGGTGGAGTCACATGGGTTGGATGCTCCATAACTTACCAATTAAGTCTGAAATACATCGCTACACAAAAGATATAGCAAATGATCCTGTTTACAAGTTTTTGCAAGCTAATTTTATTCTCATTCAAATTGCTTTTGGCATTTTGCTTTATTTTGTAGGAGGTTGGTCTTTTGTAGTTTGGGGGGTTTTTGTTAGGATAGTAACTGTTTTTCACTGTACTTGGCTAGTTAATAGTGCTACTCATAAGTTTGGTTATCGTACTTATGATTCTGGTGATTCTTCGACTAATTGTTGGTGGGTTGCTCTGTTAACTTATGGTGAAGGTTGGCACAATAACCATCATGCTTTTCAGTATTCAGCACGTCATGGTTTGAAATGGTGGGAAATTGATACAACTTGGATGATGATTCAATTGTTGCAAGCTTTTGGTTTAGCGACGAATGTGAAATTGGCAACAAAATAGTTTTGAGCTGATAGTTCATTATCGTAGTGGACTGACACACTTAAAATCCCTTAACCCAACTTGCAGTTATTAGAATTGCACTATTTTAGCTGTGTCAGTCTAGTAGTAGACAATTTCAGCTAAAATAGTGCATTAGATTTATCAGTGCTCGTAGACCTGGATATAAAAAAGAAAGCGGGTAACGCGATTCGAACGCGCGACATCAACCTTGGCAAGGTTGCGCTCTACCACTGAGCTATACCCGCAATTTGTAAATAGTATTAATATCTTTTCACAAATAATTTTATTTGTCAACCCCCTAGCAGAATTTTTTTGTTTTTTTTGAGAGTAAATTTTTGATTGGCTTGGTTATACTTCTGGAGATACATCAGACTCTATAAAACTGTTTGAAGTTATTGGTAGTGCTTGAGTTGTGCCAGTAATACTGTAATTATTTGGTGAAGAATTTATACCACCCTTGATTTTACCCATCAAGCTTGCCATTTCTAGGGCATTCATGGCATATTCCCAACCTTTATTACTTTTAATACCAGCTCTCTCCAAAGCTTGCTGCATAGTATCTGTGGTCAAAACTCCAAATATTACAGGCACTCCTGTTTGAAATGCTGCGGCAGCAATTCCTTTTGATACTTCAGCAGCTACATAATCAAAGTGAGGAGTTTGGCCTTGAATTACAGCTCCTAGACAAATTACGGCATCATAGCGATTGCTCATGGCCAATTGACGTGCTACTAGAGGAATTTCAAAACTGCCTGGTATCCAAATATAATCAACTTGAGCACCATCTGGATTTGGATCTACACCGTGGCGTTTCAAACAGTCTTGGCAACCTTGGAGCAGTTTGTCGGTAATTAAGTCATTGAAACGAGCAATTATAATAGCAAAGCGTAAGGAGTCAACTTGAGTAAATGTTCCTTCAAAAACTGTCATATTAAAGGTTTTTTATTTTTTATTTTTTAATATTTATTAAAATTGAAATAATTAATTAGCAGTAAATGGTTAATTGATGTGGGGAGTAGATGTCTCCAGGCGATGAATCAATAGATAAAGCATGAAACTTATAGTCCCCACATCCCACGACAGTCAAACATTCGTTATTTGCTACCTTAGATTTTAGATATTGCCTGTTCAGATTAATCTAAAATCCAAATTTTTAACTATGAGGAAGTTACTAAACCTGGCCTAAACTACTAAAAAGTTTAAAACACCTACTACAATGACAAGTACTACCCACAAACCAGAACCAATAAAAATTAAAGGTTTGCCTTGATTCCAAACTTGAGGAGAAGCATAGGCAAAGGGTACGCCAATTGCTAAAATAAAAGATAAGGCCACTAATAGAAGTAATACGAATTGAAATAGGATCGTTAACATTTTTTTCCCTCTGTACAACAACAAATTTATCCTATAAAGAATTAGAGTATCACATAGTTACTAAATCTATAGAAAAAGATTCCTTGACCTAGTTTTAATTAAGTGTCACCTTAACGGGGTGAACTACAACACCCTCTACCCCATTGCTAAAAGTGTTTGGGACAGCTTTACGTAGTCAGGATTGTATTTGAGACCATTTGAAGCTTTATCAAGTCTTCTTGTCACTCGTTTACCACTAAATCTATATTTGACACCTTTTTGATCAACTGGTAAATCGTCCAAGTCTAAAAAACTAGCAATTGAAGTCTGTGCGATAGTATTTTACCGAAAAATTGGGTTTAAAGCCTCGCCCATAAGCGGGCGACTTTTTAGTTGATTTTTGATCACAGGCTATGTCCTTCTTGCTTTTTAGTTCACAATAAATATATTAGTCGCGGGTGGGCATACCGAGACAAAAAACGGACACTGAGGCCAGTATAAGACTACTGCCAAAGTAGCAGCAGCCTTTGAAATGTCAACCCGCCGAGGGGCTACGGCTCGGTTGTTACCCAGTGCCTTTAGGCCGGGGAGGATGTCAACTCAAAATCTCGTCCCTAAGGGCGGGATTTTAATTTTTGGCATTTTGTAGGTTGGGGTCAGCCAGAATTTAGAATTTAGAATTTAGAATTTAGAATTCAGATTTTAGAAGGGTTTTTTCTCGGAACGAGGCATACGATAATAGATCGTTTAAATGCACAAAAGTTTAAGGAAACCTAACAATAAAGACAGGGAATTTTATCAAGGGTAAGGTACAGTTATAGCGGTTAAGATTCTCTTATTACAAATATTTTATCATTAATAGAATATTTTTTTATCCTTTTTAATCAATAGCTAAATATTCTCAGAATTTTCTAAATTTATCGACCTTTAGCTAGATCGGCATAAATGATAATTTCTATGCCTAAAAATGCTAATAGAATAAGTTCAAAAATACACAATATATGAATCGCCAAAGGAAGATTTGTACTTAGAGACCAGAAAGCAAATAAAGCTACTAAACCAGAGAAAACAAAAGTAATTTCATCAATAATTAATTGCTCTGTTTTGCGCCTTTTTCTTCTTTTATCACTTCTATGAGCAATTTCCCAACCAAAGATAGATTCCAGATCTGAATCATCTATTTGTGCTTTAATTTTTTCAGTGAGAGTCAGTCGAATATATTTTCCAATAGCTGAGATTTTTTCGTCATTAACTACATAAGTCCAGCCGATAATTAGGCAAACCCAAGGAATAACTAAGAGGGCATACAAATTAGTTTTGTTTGATAGGGCAAAAGAGAGAATACTACCAAATATTCCTAGGGTTATATAAATCATTTGGTCTCGTAATTCAATACGTTTTAGTTGCTCTTCTTTCAATTTTTCATATTCGAGTAGAAAAACTTGAAGTATGGGGTTTTGGTCGTTCATAGAATTTTTTGACGGTTCAAGTTACTTGGTTGATATAAATTGTCAATTAGGCAATATTATTTTATGCGATCGCCTGAATATAATATTAACCTTAATAAATTGGTAATAGAAACAATTAAGCAGTATTTGAAAGAAGTTAAAGTTTATTGAAAAATTATTTTATTTTTACACTTTTAAAAAGAAGTTACCACAATACAAAGCAATTCAATTACTACTAGACAAAAGCTATGGTTTGTGCGGTTATTTTAACAGCAATTCCTATCGAATATATGGCGGTACGCGTTCTTCTTAGTGACTTGAGGGAGCAGATACACTCTCATGGGACAATTTTTTCTATTGATGGTCAAGAGTGGGAAGTGGGTATTGTCCAGACTGGTGCTGGAAATTCTCCTGCAGCGATGGAGGCTGAGAGAGCGATCGCTTATTTTAAGCCTGATGTGATTCTATTTG
>JAKQYF010000089.1 GCA_023356535.1 Trichodesmium sp. MAG_R03
ATAATTTTCATATAGTTGATGAGTTTTATATCCTGAAAAAGGATTCAAATTATCACTTAACCATTCCCAAACATTACCCCGTAAATCATATAATCCTGATTCATTTTTTGCAGTTTCTAAGAAACCAACTGGAGTTGGAGAACCAAATTTAAAATTCAGATTATAATTACTTATCTCTACTTCCTTTCCATTTCCATAAGTTGCTAAATTATATTCAGCTTCACTCATTAAGCGAGTATTTTCACCTCTCCAACAACAGTAGGCCATTGCCTCATAATGATTGACTTCCACAGGCCAATCTAAAGGTAATTCCATTTCATCAAACATAGCTCGATATCTATATATAGATGTACCATTTTCAGGTATCCAAAATTTAGGATGCTTGATATTATTTTGAGTTTTCCAATACCAAGATTCTTGAGTCCAATAATCCTGATTTTCGTAATCACCAGCCTTGACAAATTCTAAAAATTCTGCATTAGTAATCAAATATTTACTAGCTACAAAAGGTGCAACTTCAACTTGGCGATCGCCATATTCAATATCCCAACCATAAGTAGGATAATCTTCTGGTTTACCCAGTTTGACTATTCCACCAGAAACTTCTATCATTTCATTATTAACCACCAAGCCATTAGTAGGAGCATATTGCCAATTACTAGGGCGTCTTAGCTTTTCCACAGGTAGTTGGCGAAACAACATTGAAGAAGTCTCAATATGAATACGTTGATGCTCAATACCCATCATCAATGCCCAAAGAGGATGATTTTGATGGATGGGGAGGTTTAAAGAGGTTTTCTCAATTAAGTCCATAACCCTTTGATAGACTTTTTTTCGATATTGCCAAACATCTTGCAGTTGAGGCCAGTTAATGTCAGCGATCGCCTGATTTAACTCTTCTGGTTTTTCTGGATCTACTCCTAATTCAAACAATATTTCATAATTAGGGTTAATATGCTTTTCTAATAATTCCACATGAATTAATTTATTAATGTAGAAAACCGCCGAATGTCCGAGATAAAAAATTAGTGAATTTCTCAAAGGATCGGGATTCAAATAAAATGTTTCTTCTCCCACTAAACTATTCATTAAAATCTCTTCAATTTCCCAAGTATTATTAAAATATTCAAGGATATCTTGGCGGAAGTTGCTGTTAGTATGAAAACTATCAAGTTGCGGTGGTGTAGTAGATTTGATCTTGTTCATATTGTGAGAAATGGAAAAAAAATAACCGGTAACTTTTGCAAGACATTCAAGCTCCATAAACTTGGTAGGTAAGCATTTAGCTATTAAGCAGTCAGCCAACTGTATGAATAGCTAAGGTTAGTGGATGTAATTTTAACTGTAGTTTAAAATATAATTTCAGTCTTTCAAAACTACTGGATTAATTTATTGTGTACAAGGCTAATGGCTAATATATGAGGGCTAAATACTTACTATACCTCTTTCTTTTTTATTCAAGTTAAGCTTGGCAAAGAATTAATCCAAACCACTTTTTAGGGTCTGTCCAAACTTTCCTAACTTTTAACCCTTTCGCCTCAAGTTTTGTTGGCAAAATTCCCAGATCGAATTTGCGAGAAATTTCAGTTAGAATACTTTCCCCTGGCTGAAAATTAACTTTTAAATCTAGAATTTCCAAATAAAATGTAACATTGTCTTGGCAATATAGATACATTTCAATTTGAGTTTCAGCTTGATTATAAATTGCTTGATGATTGAATAAATTGAGGTCAAAATTTCCTTGAAAACGCCAATTCAAATGAGATAACATATTCAAATTAAAAGCAGCTGTAATTCCGTGATTGTCGTTATAAGCAGCTTCTAAAATTTCTTTAGGTTTGTTTAAATCAATGCCTAATAATAAATAATTTTCTGGCTGTAAACTTCTAGTAATCTGAGTCAAGAAATTGTCAAATTCTTGTGGATAAAAATTGCCAGCAGAACTTCCAAGAAAACAAATTGTTCGTGATTGTGTAGGAGTTGACTCTAGGTACGCTAAAGTTTGTTGGTAAGTTCCAAGTAATCCCTCAATAGTGAAACCTGGATATTTTTCTTGTAGGTCTAATACGCTAGTTTTTAGTATTCCTCCACTTACATCAGTCGGTATGTATGTAAAGGAATTATCTATTTTTTGATAAGCATCTAACAATAAGCGAGTTTTAGTAGAACTGCCACTACCTAATTCCACCAGTTCCGAACTACCAGTTATTTGAGCAATTTCATCAGCATATTGTTCTAAGATAGAAGTTTCTATACGGGTCGGATAATATTCAGGTAACTCAGAGATTTGTTCAAACAGTTCAGAACCGCGATCGTCATAAAAATACTTTGGTGGCAAACTTTTAAGATTTTTACTTAATCCTTTAATGACATCTTCTCCATCATTTTTCACAACTTGATAGTTCTCATTAAGAATTTTCAAAAGTTTTGGGGACATTACTTACTTCCTACATTTAAAGATGGACACTCAAGAGTTTTTTATTGACAGATTATGGACAAAAAAACTGCTCTTATAACACCTTGATCAGATAATTCCAGTAATAACTTTAATATAAATACTGCTTAAAGTAAATACACAAATAATTAAATTAATTAGAATATTTCTGTTCTATTTATACCAAATTTAGGTATAAAAGCAGGCTTTTCCCATCGCCAAAGCTCTTATTTAGTAATGGCTGTAACTTTAAAAAATACCCTCTCAGACTGGGGGATTTATTATTAAGCTTTTGTGCATTAAAACGACTTATTGTTGTCTGCCTCGTTCAGAGAAAAAACCTTCTAAATTCTACATTATAGCTTACTAATACCCCTTTTAAATAAGTATTAGCTTACCTCTGTCATTCAACCAGATTTCAATCCCACAAATGAGACAAAATTATGCAATTTAATTAATGATTCTATATATTGAAAACCGCTCTGCTTTAACATTTGTAATTGCTCAGCTTCACTCAGTGGAATCAATACGTTTTCCAATGCTTCCTTTTTGCGTTCTATTTCATTTTGAGCATAACCATTTTTAGCTTTAAAAGCTTCATAATGACGAGTAATTTTCTCTTGAAATTGAGGACAATCAGACCGAATTTTTTCACTGAGAAATAGTAATCCATCAGGAACTAAACCTTGATAGATTGATCGTAATAATTTTTGCCGTTGATGGAAAGATAAAAATTGTAAGGTATAGTTCATTACGACTACACTACTATTTTCAAAACAACAATTTTCAGCACTTTCACAAATCAATTCTATTTGATGAATTGGTTTCACTTGATCTAACTTTTCTCTAGCTTTATCTAGCATATCTGGAGAATTATCTATTCCCACTAAAATTGCTGGTTGTTTCAAAAATCGCCCTAATAATTCTAGGAATGTACCAGTAGAACAACCTACATCAATAATGCGTGTTTTTGGTTGATAATATGCTCGTGTCCAATGCACTGCCCCGGCAACAACTTCTCGATATAGAGGCACCGAACGGGATACCATATTATCGAAAACTTTGACTACTTCGGCATTAAAGGCAAAAGGCTTTGGCCAGGGACCTTTTTCAAATAATTCATCTTTTTCTGAACTTAAATATAGTTCTGTTTCTAGTGGTTCAGCCATTTCAGTTATCAGTTATCAGTATCTCCCAATAAAGCCAGAGGAAAGTTAATTTTTTAGATAAAAGTCTTTAATTAAGCTAATGAATTCTGGCATATATATATATATTGTTTTGCTTCAATAGTTCGAGTATTTTCTTGTAATGGTAGTTGTTTTTTGCTTAGTTCCATCAAAATCCGTTTTATGGGAATTTTTGACATAGGTTTAACATAAAGTTTTCTCTGACAAAATAATCCAAAATCTTCAGCCTTTTCCTAAAAATTTTGAGCTTGTTCAACTGGATAAATTACAGCTAATTTACCTATTTAAGATAAAAGTTTAACTGCTACTTGCAATAAATCAGTTTGTGTGAGAAAGTCAGTATTTCTAGCAACTGTTCTTCCCTTTTTTGCAGCTTTAGAAGCATTTTCAAAGAAAGGTGGATTTGATATAGCAATCCTAAATAGGTTGTGATCATTCAAAAAGGTGAATTGTGGGTCATAGCTTGGGAATATTTAGTCGATATTGTCCAAGGTATCATGAATCTCTAACAAGAGAAAAAGCTCTATTATTAAAGGGGATTAAAAGTGATGTCTACGTTATTAGATTAAGTATTTGTACTTGACAAAAGTTCACAGTTTATTGAATAAATCAGAGAATTTTTTAATTGACTGATATAAATTTTGTCAGTGGCCTTGAGTAGTAACCGCGATCGCCTCAGGGGAAGGTCCTTCTATCGCTAAACTACACCCTAACTAATAATAACAGGACTTAGGCAAAGGAACTATATATAGAGCCTTGCTCCGTTACAAAGTGCGCAATTCAAGTCGCGAAGCAAAACACACCCTACCAAAGCGCGTTCATGCGTAAGCCCTAAATAATTATCATTTTGAGTATTGAAGGCAATTTTTAATAGTGACTTTAATCTTTTAAAGCATTGTTAGTAAGGTTTTGGAGGCCCTTGTCGCTCCGTGAGGAAAAAACCAGGTTTATGAGTTCGCCTGCTTAAGTCCTGATAGATTTTCTAAGCTGCACTTTGAGCTATAAGTTGAAAATACCTGAGCGCGCAACACTATAGAGCACAAAGTAGGAACGTTCCATGAAACGTCCCTATTATAGAGTTATCATTTTTTTATATGGTTCATTGACCTTAAAAAAGATAAAGCTATACACCATTTATAGAGTTTAATGACTGTTAATCCCTCATATATATGGTAACTATGGGTCAGGCCTGAACCAATAGTTTTGACTTCAGCTAATAGCTAAATGCCATACTAAACTACATTTCATCTCGTCCACTACCTCGTTCAAAAAAAAATATTTGAACTGGAGTTAACAAGCTTTGGAGATTTGAGATTGAATTATTTAATTGTAAGCTGCAGAACTGGCGGTAGAACATCATAGAAATTATGATGGGAATATTAATAGGTAAGTAGAGACTCATGGTAATTTTCCATTGTCCATACAAGGAGTTTCTACTACCTATACACAGGTTATGCAATGTCTTCAGGATAAAAGGGGTGATATATTTTCTATAACTTTAAGTACTTTTTTTGGCTAGAAGCTAATTGTTTTGTGGGTAAGCGATCGCTGAGTCTACTTGCTTCAACAAAACTTCTAGGGTAGAGGAATTATCCATAACAATATCCCCTTTTTGAGATTTTTCTTCTAGGGACATCTGATTATTAATTCGAGTGTAAGCTTGTTGTTGAGTCAAACAATCACGTTTCATTAATCTCTCTATTTGTTGTTGGAGTGGAGCATAGATCACCCAACTTTCTGTTACTAGGTCAGTCATCTTAGCTTCAAACAACAATGGTATTACTAGCACTGCTGTAGCATCTTGAGAAGTGGTTTGATGGGATTTTACTTGTATAGAATTTTTCTGCTCAGATTCACTATTATTTACAATAAAATGCTGAATATTCTGCTCAAAGCAATCGCGAACATAAGGGTGAATCTGTTTCTCTAACCAGAGTAACTCTTTTTGATCATGAAAAACAATTTCTCCTAATTGTGGCCTATCTAAATTACCATTAGGTAAAACAATCTTTTTACCGTAGTGTTCTACTATACACTCTAAAATTGATGAACCAGGTTGGACAGCTTCCCGTGCATAAACATCTGCATCCCAAACTGGAAAGTGGTAATTTTTAATCAAATAATTAGAAACAGTAGTTTTTCCAGTACTAATACCGCCAGTTAAACCAATGAGACGCATAATTCTTAAAGTTAAAATTTCAAAGTCAACAGTTAGAGAAACATTAGTAGACCATATTAGGGAGATTCCACCTATCCCTGATCAGGAACTCCTAAAACCCTTTTTTGCTATGGGGGGGGATGTGGGGGAGAATGATCGCAAAATCATGTTGGATAGAAAAAAAGTATTTTTAAATACACAGGACTTACACAGCAACGCTTTATATGGTATTCACAGCGCTTTCCGTTGTTATGAGGTACACTCACACGAGCAAGATGCCCGCACTACATAATTTTCACCATTTACCCCTGTACATCATTTGCCCGAAATCTGCTGTATTTGAGAAATATTTCAGATATTTGCACTACAATTATTACCTTTGCGTAAATCCTAATACATTTATTGTTGGGAAATATCCATTTAATCGTAAACATATAATTTCTCTATTTTGTCAAGTTTTCTGTTAAGTAAAAATGTTGATAACCCATAGTGGGACTTACACATTTTCTGGGCAGAAAAATGCTTGAAAGTCACTCTAGGCAAGGGAATTACGTCAAAACTCTCAAAAATGCTAGAACCCTTGGTAATGAAGAAATCATACCTTTTAGAGGTAAAAGCCTCTAGCCGTCTATATTTGAGCATATTTTTTACTGCTTTTTTGCGTAAGTCCCGATAGGTGCCTTTGTGCTGGAGAGAATGTTATAGTTATTCCGAATAAGAATGGGATACTTTTTCAGCTAAAACCCTTTCACAGCAAGAAAATCTTGTCTCAATCTAAATCAGAATGACTATAACATTTGGTTCATCCAACTGAAAACTGCTAAAATTATCAGGACTTACGCAGTACCGCTATATATGGCGCATGAATTTGCCATTTTTCAAATATTCCCACTACAATTAGTGCCCTTGCCTAAGTCCTGATTATATAAGTCTAGCTGTATTTATCCCTCCAGTGGATGGTCTTCCCCTACTTCCTTTTGATGCCATCTACTATGATGAGAGCAAGACTACCTTACTTCTTACTTATAATGAGAGGATTAAAAAATATAGCAATCCTATTTTATTTGTGTCCAAAATCTTACTGCTTTTTGAGAATAGGAAATAGAAAATACTTAATAGGCAAGAGTTTCAGAGTTTATTGCTACTTTTTGAATTGTCACAACCTATTTAGGATTGCTATATTGACTAAAAAGTTATTTTATGATCAAGAAAATATCACAAACCAATGAATGATGGACCTATTGATAAAATTTTTAATAAAATTTACCAGATTCTCATAGCTGTCCCCTTGACTGGACTTTGGGTATTGGACACTGCTTCACTCTTACCATTCAACAACAGGGAAAATAATGGTAGGCTCAGAATAATTCCACGGCAAATATTTTCCGCTAAAATCGCACTAGCTCAGCTATCGATTGAACCAATAGTTCCCGAAGCAAACTCAACTGATACAGTAGTAACTCCGGTAACACCATCAAATAATTCTTCCCACACCCGCTTCGATATTACAGGTGGAAAGAGATCAAAGGATAAGACTAATCTTTTTCACAGTTTCACTAGGTTTAATCTGAAAGAAAAGCAAATTGTTAACTTTATATCTAATCCTAATATAAAAAATATTCTAACTCGTGTTACGGGTGGAAATCTTTCTGTAATTAATGGTTTAATTAAGGTAACAGAGGGAAATTCTAACTTACTTATTATGAACTCTGCTGGCTTTATTTTTGGTGCAAATACTAAATTAGATGTACCTGGATCTTTTGTCGTAACTACTGGCTCAAGTATTGGTTTTGATAATGGTTGGTTTAATGCTACAGGTAAAAATAACTACAATATTTTAACAGGAAATCCCAGTGCTTTTTCTTTTCCTATGACGAATTCTGGAATCATAATAAATGAAGGTGAATTAACTGTTGAAGCAGGAAAAAGTGTAACCTTATTGGGTGGAACAATTATTAACACAGGTAAAATATCTGCACCTGGTGGTGAAATTACAATCTCTACAATCCCAGGAGAAAATTTAGTCCGCATTAGTCAAGAAGGACGTTTATTAAATTTAGAAATACCAACGGAAGGTGAAGAAAGTTTAAACACAAATTATGCAGAAGAATTACAAACTTTAAATCCCTTATCTATACCAGAACATTTAACTGGCAATAGTGAAGTTATGGAAATAGCCACTGGAGTAATAGTTAATGATGATAATCAAGTAGTTTTGACAGGTTCTAATCAAGTAATTCCTACAGATTCAGGTATAACTATTGTCTCTGGTTCCCTGGATATTTCTTCAGCAGAAAGTTCAGAGTTTTCAAACACAAGTAGAATCAATATTTTTGGAGAAAAAGTAGGATTATTTGATGCGAAACTGAATGCTTCTGGTATTCATGGGAGTGGAAATATTAGAATTGGTGGAGATTTTTCAGGTTTAGTAACTGTTCCTAATGCTACTCGTACTTATGTTGATGAAAAAACAGAAATATTTGCTAAATCTTCTCTAGGTGAGGGAGGTAATGTAGTTATTTCAAGTGCAGAAGAAACTAGATTTTTTGGGAAAATAGAAGCTATTAGTTATATCCTGGAAGAGTCTGTGTCAGTAGCATCAAACTCTACCAAAAATATAGTAGAAGTTTCTAGCCAAGGAACTTTAATTTTTGATGGTACTGTTAATTTAGGTTCTCCAAACACTTTGGGAAATTTATCCTTGAAATCTGAAAATATTGATATTGTAGATGGCAATATTGCCCTAGAAGATAATCCTTTAACTGGAGAAGCGGAAACAAAATCTCAGATTGCCAAGTCATCAATAGAAACTATATCAAATACAAATATTAGGATTGAAGCATTAGATAACATATATATTAAGGATTTATCTGAAGCTGAATTAAACTTTTCAAATGCCAGAGGGGAAATCTCATTTATAGCAGATAGTGACAAAAATGATTTAGGGTTATTTAGGATGGATTCAGAAAATACTATTAATACTCAAGGGGCAGGAATTAGTATTTTTGGAACAACAATAAATACAGACAATATTAATACAAAAGGAGGAGAATTAAATCTGAGTAGTAGTCAAGGTTTTGTTATGACTAATAACTTATCTACTGTCAACTCAAATGCAACAGTAGAAACTAATGGGGGAGATATAAAAATTGATGCTCAGGGAAATGTTATTACAGGAGAAATTAATTCCAGTGGAGAGTTCAGAGGTGGAAATATTAATATCAATAGTCAAACAGGTAGGATTGAGATTCAAACAGTAGGTATAGATGCTACTTCTACAAATGGCCGGGGTGGAAATGTGAGTATGAATGCTGCTACCGATATTGATATAGAAAACATTAATGTTGAAGGCCAACAAAGTGGTGGAAATATTGATATTACATCTAAGAATACTCTCAATCTTCGGGCAATATCAACATTCAGTAACGGTAGTGGAACTGGCAATATTTCTCTCACTGGAAGCGAAATCAACCTTTTAGGTGGAGAAAATAGTATTAGTAGCAATGGAAAACTTACCCTGCACTCAGCATCAGAAAATCAAAATATTACTCTGGGAGGATTTGAAAATACAGCAGCACTTAACCTGAAAACATCAGACTTAGCAACCCTTGCAAATGGTTTTGCATCTATTACCATCGGGAAATCTAAAAATTCAGGTACTATTACTATATATTCTCCAGAAAACAGTAACAACAGTGGAGTGATATTTCGCGCTCCGGTGACTATACAAGCAGAAACAATTTCAGGTAGAGGTGCAATAACTGGAACAGATGATGCCAAAATTACTCTAAATGCTAAGGGTGACATTCTCACTGGTAATATTTCTGCTCCTGGAGACATTAGTATTACTAGCATTCAAGGAAATATCAATACTGGAGAGGTGACTGCAAATACATCAGAAAATAGTATGGGTAACATTGATATTGTCACTGGTGGTGCTATAGAAACAGGGAAATTAACCACTACAGGAACAACAGCAGGAGGAAATATAAATCTCCAGGCAGGGGATCGCTTGACCACAGGTCAAATAAATTCTAGCGCTACACGAGGAAATGCCGGGAAAATTAAACTGATTGCGGAAAATGATATTGAAGTTTTCTCTATACGAGCAGAAGGTGGAAATATTGGAGGTAATCTAGAAATTAGTACAAGTGATACTCTTAGAATAAGAGGTTCTTTTTTAAGTCAAAATCAGAAGATTACTAGCATTTCTACCGCCGGAGAATTAGCAGGGGGAAATATTAGTATTAATACAGGCAAAATACCTTTTACTGTAGGGGATGTTACGACTAACGGTTCTGTAGGAGCAATTACAGATGGAAAACTTACTATTTCGCCTGATCCCTCTCTACCCAAGAGGTTTGATTTGAAAAAAGTGGAAAACTCTCAACCACAGAATAATAACTCTAGTGAAACTACAACAGAAACCGAGTCACAAACTCAAACAAGTCAATTCCAACCAAACTTAACAGAATTTAGTAATTCTAAGGAAGATAACCAAACTGGTGTAGTCAGTCAAGCAGAATTAGTCGAAGTATCGGACAATATTGAGGTAGACACAACTCAAATTCCTGTTGAGGAAGATAATGAACCATCCTTAAACATAAACCAAGAAGTACAGATAGTATCTCAAGATCCCGAACCAAGTTTGCAAATTTTAGACAGTTCTGAAATGAATACCTCTGTAACAAAAAATGTAGATAATATCGAATCATTAATAAGGTTAGAAGAACAAATTTCTCCTCCCTCATTACTTGTCGTAGAAAATCAAAATAAAACCACAATAGAATTAGAACAAACTCATAATTCTCAACTTCTTTCAAAATTATTAGAAAATTCAGAACCAACAATGATTCCAAAGAATGCCAACTCTAATGTAACTCCACCAGTTTCTAATATTTTAGAAGATACCAACTCTAGTCTAACTCCACCAGTTTCTAATCAAACTGTTGCAATAGAAAATCCTGCTCAAGGTAAGTCTTCCCATAAAGCAACTCCAACTATAGTTATAAAAGAAAATATTACAACTACTGCTTCAGAAATTTCTCCAAATAATTTCCATCAAATTAGTTTAACAGATACCGTATCCCAGATAGAGCTAGCCAGACACAGAGAATATATTAGTTATTTAGGAAAAAATATCTCTAAAAGAATTGCCACAGAAACAGATATCCGCAATACTCTCAGCAGTGTTGCTGAAATAGACATCAGATCAGTAATTATATACGTCTCTGCAGAACCTAATTATTTAGAACTACAATTGTTTTTGCCCAACGGTAAAAAAGTTGTTACAAGCATTATGAAAAAGAGAGATGAAGTAATTGAGGTTGTCAAAAAATTCACCAACCAAATTAGAACCCCTAGTCGATTAGATTCTCGTGATTATTTATCAAATGCTCAAGAATTATATGAATGGTTGATTGCACCAATAGCTCAAAAATTGGTAGATAATAATATTAACATGATTATTTTTTCAATGGGTCGTGGTTTGCGAACTCTTCCCGTAGCAGCTTTACACGATGGTCAACAATTTCTAGTAGAAAAATATAGTTTGGGTTTAATCCCATATTTAACTTTAACAAATACAGAATATGTGGGATTAAAAGGTTCTCAAGTTTTAGCAATGGGAGCATCTGAATTTTCTGATCAAGCTAATCAAACTCCTCTACCTGCCGTACCTGTGGAACTTAAAGCTATTGTGAATAATCTTTGGCCTGGTAAGTCTTTTTTGAATCAAGAATTTACTCTGGACAATCTGAAGCAGGAACGTAGAAAAGAAAAATTCAGAATTATTCACTTAGCTACTCATGGAGAATTTTATCCAGGGGGTGCTGACAATTCTTATATTCAATTTTGGGATACTAAGCTATACTTCAATGAGTTGCGTCAGTTACCTTTGTATAAGCCTCAAGTTGAATTATTGGTGTTGAGTGCTTGTACTACTGCAGTGGGAGATGAAAAGTTTGAGTTAGGTTTTGCTGGGTTAGCCCATCAAGTGGGAGTCAAGTCTGCTTTGGCAAGTCTTTGGTATGTTAGCGATACTGGTACATTAGCTTTGATGACTGAGTTTTATCAACATTTGTCAAAAGGACTTATTAAAGCAGAAGCATTACGCAAAGCTCAATTGGCAATGTTAAGGGGAAATGTACATTTACAAGATGGTTACATACTCCGAAATGATCATCAGATTTTCCCTTTACCACCAGAATTAACTAGAGACGGTAGGATATATTTATCTCATCCTTATTATTGGGCATCATTTACCATGATTGGCTCGCCGTGGTAAGAGGATTTTGTTTGAGCCCACATTCCGCACGACAAAATGTAATATATAAAGAGTGTGAAACTTTTACGCTATATATAGCGTACTATTATATTAAATTGTCAATACTATAATTAGTTTTTTTCAGATAGATATTACTTTTAAGATAGATTATCATCAGGTTACAAATTGTTAAATTGAGTTGCTAAAAGTCTTTAATAATTAGACAATAATTACATAATTATATTAGTCGCAAAAAACATGGATTTTAATTATGTTGATTACTGTCAATATTTACTTAAATCTCACAGGAATTATACAATAACAAACTTAGCGAGTCATTTGGATAGTATTAGCCATGATACAATAAATTGTTATTTAAGATATTAGTCTTTAAATTCACAAGATTTATGGCGAAATGTTTGCGACCCACATGAAAAAGAAGAATTGGTTTCAGATACAGCAGCATATTTAATCTTTGATGACACAGTAATTAATAAAAAGTATGGGTATAATATTGAACTTACACGGCGACAATATAGTGGTAATGAACATAAAGTTATTTGCGTTCCGCAAAGCTACGCTAAGGTTGTATAGGAATAGTTAATTGTATATATTTTAATCCTCAAACTGAACAATTATGGATTATAGATTATAGGATTTATGACCCAGATACTGATAAGAAAACAAAAATAAATTATGTGGAAGAAATGATACTTGATGCCATACAAAATAAGGAAATACCATTTAAAAAAGTATGAATGGATAGTTGGTATGCAACACAAAGATTAATAGCATTAATAGATAATTTAGGAAAATTTTATTATTGTCCTTTAAAAAGTAATCCCTTAGTTGATGATACAGGCGGTGTCAAAAAATACAAAAAAGTTCAAGACTTAAATTGGAATGGAACTGAAAAATTATCGGGAAAAAGAATCAAAATTAAAGGCTTTCCACGAGACAAAAAAGTGAAAATATTTTGGGGGACTGTGTCTGCCAATAGAACAGAATATATTGTCACTAATGACCTAAATCAATCATCACTCTTATGATGTGGAATTTGAATCACAAACTAGATGAAAAAGGGAAGAATTTCACAGAGAAATTAAACAATTAACAGGTTTAGGATTTTGCCAATGTCGTCTGGGAATAATTCAAAAAAATCATATTGCTTGTGCAATGCTAGTGTGGAACTTCTTAAAAAGATTTGCTTTTAAAATAGGACAAAGTATTTATCAAGTTAAACACGGATTATTATCAAAATATCTAACCGACCAATTGAAACATCCTTCAATTAAAATGAAGGTTGTTTAACTTGAACAACTAAAGGTTTTTTGAATAAAAATAGTTAGGGGATTGCTAACGCAAAGCTCCCCTAACCCATGAAGCTATAGTGAAGATCGTCGAAATTGTCGTGCGCTATATAGAACCCATTTGGTATCTCTGAAAAATTAGGCGATCGCCAATCTCTTGAGCATTAGTCGAATCAAACAAAGATTAATCTTAGCAGTGACATTTTCCAGAGTTCGCATCAATTTTTTTAGCCAAGCTTTTACACCTTTCCATCCAGGAGTTAGTTCTTTCTATGACTCATCTGGCTTGAACTCGAATAAACCCCTTTTTCCCTTGTTTTTCTTTCTCCACTTTTGATGGTTTCGGGGACAGTTGAAAGCTAATCTTGGTCATAATTGCTGGATAAATTTTCTTTAACCCCTGTGTAATTTTTTCGGGGTAGTATCCATTCTCAAGTAAAATGGTATATTAATCAATCTCATATTTCGATCGCAGTACCAGATATAAAATTCTAGATAACTCTCGTCGTTTCAAAGGTTGAGCATCCATAGGTGTACCAGAAGACCCAAATAACTGATACACGTTAAAATCTCCACTTTTACCCACAATAAACGTCAACTGCTCCCGCGTACATCGCGAACTGGGAGCAAAATATCCATTTCCCATACCAGAAACAATGCCTTTCGCTGCCATTGTTTCAATGGCACCATAGGCAAAATGGTTTTTCGGCACATCAAAAAAAGTGGGAGACTCAGGATTAAGTAACTCAAAACCCATGACATTTACAACCGCGACTGAAACAACTGCTCGGTTAACAGTTCCCTCTGGATTAAAATATAAATGATTGTAGTTTTCTGTCCTTACAATACCTGCCACTGCCAGAATTTGTATTGCCTCAAAATCAGGATCATCATGGACAACATCATTATACCAAAATAGAGGAATTTTATGACGAGTTAACAAACTTTGAAATTTATAAATAAGTCGTTTACTTGTAGCAATAGTCCGCACATTCACTCCCTCATTAAGAGCAAAAGCAGCTAAATGACCGCCAGCTTCCCCGATCGCCCACTCAGTAGTATGCATCCGATATACAGAATTACTCAAATGAGTTGTACCAATGCTTTTGGCAGATAATATCAAGTTGTCTGTATTGATAGGTATCATTGCTGTTAAAGGAATAGTAAAAGGTAAACATTTCGTCTCCTTTTCACTATTAAAAATAAGGTGGTTAGGGTTATTAGTTTGATGAATATCAAACAAGGCATAATGACCGATACCAACGCTATCCTCAAAACATCGCCCCCGCGCTTGCTCCCCATAATATTGTTGGGCAGTATCTTGATAAACAATAGTTGTTAACGCTATTCCTCGTCTTGCCTCCCGGATATAGGGTTCGAGGGCAATACCATCCTTCGTCCAAGTTAAATCACCCCGTGGTTTTAACTCCCCTACCTGATCTATTAATATCCAATTATTTGTTTTTAATTTTTGCGACTGTAAATAATAGATATAAGCTTGAGTATATTCCCGTGCTTGCTGAATATGTTTTTGGCGATCGCTCCGACTCACCCCATTCAGTACACCCAATTTATAATCATTAGACTCATAATTCAGGATAGTCACATCACCATTACTGGTTGTTGGGACATCGCCCTCTTTGAGGCGTTTTATTCGCCGATAGGTAAAAATGGAAAACTGCTCAAAAAATGCTCGCCCTTTATAACTGGCGGTAAATTTATCTGTTTGCAACCAAGGTTTAATCCCATAACCTTCTGGTTTACTGATAGTAACACCTGCTCCTTGAGCGGTTTTTTCCAGAGCCGCACAAAACGTGATTGACTGCTGACATTCAGGAAAAGCTACTTGAGGGAGAAGTGGTTCACCGGTATCATTTTGTGATTCTTGTCCAACTCGCGACTCAATATTTCCTAATTCTAGTAAGTCACCTAAGTCTGTCCCTTCAATGGTAATTTGAGCATTGACAGTAAAACGTTGATTATTGTTTACATCCTGAAATACAATACCCGTTACTTGTCGCCGTTCATTAAAAGACTGACTAAATAAAATTTCTACAGGTTCAGCAAATGGAATAAGAGTTAACTTGCCATTACTGAGAAAATCTTGGATAGCTTCATTGAGTGCTTCCGCCATAACTACAGTTGTCGTGGCAAAAGTACTTACCCAACCCCCACCAGGGTTATCAACTTGTTTACTATTAACTGGTTGAAGTTCCCGACTATGTTCACGGAATTGCCATTGAGTCTTGGAAAAAGCATATTTATCTCTGTCTACTTTATCTTCATATATTTCCCCTGGGTTAAATTTTTTTTCTAGTTGAGGATCATCGCAAGCAGATAATACTTGGGTAGTAAATTGTCCACCTAATATATGTTTTGGTTGGACGAGACAAACATTTGCCCCTCCTTTGAGTGCACCTAAGGTGGCTGAATATGCAGCAGTGGAACCACCTACTATTAATATGGGGAATGAGAGAACTTGACCATCAGTTGGTTTAGTAAAAAAGCGATTATCTAGAATACCATTGCTCATTATTGTTTTGGGTATAGAACTTTGAAGAATTTAGACAATATCTTATCTGAGATCAGCAACAAAAAATTGAGAAATGCAGAAATTTTTCACGATCACCTTCGCCCAAAAGATTGGGTCATCGTTTAGGTCTCAAGCTAATTTTCCGACGAGTATAGACACCTGTTGGAGTACAACCAACTGTAGAGGTTAACTGGCGTTTTCAATGGTTTTGGCTCTATGGGTTTGTACATCCGTGTGCCAGGAGAAACATACTGGTGGCTCTTGCCCTTAGTCAATATTACTGTTTTTAACCAAGTATTGGCCGACTTAGCTGAACATTTTGGTAACAGAAAAAATAAGCCCATGATATTAGTACTAGACAGAGCAGGTAGGTACAGTAGTCAAAAACTGAACATGCTAGAGGGTAGGCACTTGGAGTTCTTACCAGCCCACACACCTGAATTACAACCAGCAGAACGACTCTGGCCAATAATTAGGGTTTTCTCAAAAAGTCTTTTCAGGGAGGGAGTAGGGAGTAGTAAATAGGGAATAGGGAGTCAGGAGTCATCAGAAATGGGAATTACAGAGGAGGTGGTAGAAATTATTGTCCCTTGACTTTTCTCTCATGGCCAGCCAGAAATCCTAACTTTTTCAGCCTTTTACCACAAAAAAGCTGGTACTTTTTCCAGCCAAATAAGGCTGAAACCTTTATATGTCAATGCTTTTATCATTAATCAACAAGCCCTAATTAATGAACCTCTTTGTAATTAAACCTTTGAAAATTTATCCCAGATGAAAGATATAGTAAATGATCGATGTATCAACTTAATGAAACAGCGTTTGCGGTAGCGTTGCGTAGCAATATCCCTCATTCAGGGCCCCACTTGTTTTCGTTGGTAGCCTACTGATAATCTATCAAGTGCTTGAAGAGTGGCGTTCGTGGTAGCGTTACGTAGCAATATCCCTCAGGTTTTACATAAAGGATGCTCCGGACATGATATTATTTCAGATATTTATACTACAATAAGTGTCTTTGGGTAAGTCCTGATCATGTTATTTGCTCTAATTAATAAACTGTAATTTAAAGTAGAAGCATCATCTAAAAATTTTACTTCTACTTAATTTTTTCTGTTATGAACTTCTAACGGGACTTACACAAAAAAGCAGTAAAAAATAGGTTTAAATATATATGGCCAAAGGGTTTGACGTCGAAAAGGTATGATTCCTTTATAAGCACGGGTTCTAGCCATTTTTAGGGTTTTGACGTATATTCTCTTGCCTAGAGTAACATTTCAAGCATTTTTCTGCCTAGAAAGTGTGCAAGTCCCACTAACTGACATCTCCAGGGGTTGAAATACCCTGGATCTGTGGTTAGTCCACCACCAATTAAGATAAATCCATACTTGAAACACGCCTATCAACAGACTTCTATACTCCTCGGCATAGACCGAAAGATAGCTGTGAGCTTACCTTTTTTTGTAGCAATTTAAGTGTGGTTTTACTCAAGATATTGGAGCTTGAAACACGCCTATCAACAGACTTCTATACTCCTCGGCATAGACCGAAAGCTAGCTGTGAGCTTACCTTTTTTGTAGCAATTAAGTGTGGTTTTACTCAAGTCCTGGAGCAAGAAATTGCTGCTCTAGCTGCCTACTTCCTTTCAGGCGTCGTAGGAAGCATCGTCCCCATCTCCTGTCCACCGGAATTTTACCGCACTAGCTAGAGGTTATGGCCACAAAACTTGTTATTACTTTCTATCTCTAGTAGAGAATATTTTTACTCTGGGTTAAAACCCGCGTGTTATTATTCAACCAGGGGATAAATCACCCTGGCTAATTTTCTCCCGCCATGTTTAGGTTTTTAGCTTTGTTGACTATTGTTAGTTTGAATGTACAACATGATTAAGAAAACCGCTGGCACAAATATGAACAAAATAGTTGCCAAAAACCCTAAATTATTAACTTCCATGATTACCGACCTTGAATTTAAACACAATAAAATAACAATACCATTATTTGCGTTTTGGTTTTGTTTTGACAACCACAGGACCATTGACTAGGGTCTGACAAGCTAATCTATAATTGGGGGGCCTCTTTTTCAACTTTTGTTCTTCCACTGGAGTACGGGGTGAAAGATTGTCCCTACCTTCCATAATTTCTACTACGCAGGAACCACATTGCCCATAGCCACCACAATTCATCATTTTGGCTGCAAAGGTATAAATGTCAATGCGATTTTCTAGAGCTTTGAGCCTTAAGTTGGCTCCATCGGCAGCAATTACTTCCTGATTTTCGTTTTCAAACTTAATATTGGCCATAATGAGTTATTAATTTATCGTAAATTTATGAAAAACATATTAACTAATATTAAGAATTTTAGCTTACTGCCCTAGTTTACACAAACTGATATTTATATCTTCATATTCTATAGGACAAAATGTAACATAACAATATAAGTCAAAAGTCACCCATTTAAAAGTAAGAAGAAAATTAAAGTTAGGATTTCGGCCTGACCATTACAGAAAAATCAAGGGACAATTATTACTACTACCTCCTATGTAATTACCATTTTTAGTGACTTATGGCTCCCTTTTGACGTAACCATGAGGGTGCATTTGGGGAATCAATTTTTTCGAGTAAGTTATACCAATTTTCTCAAGTATGGCTACACATCATATATCAACATTTGATAAATCTTAAGATAAGCAGTGTAGTCTAAGTTTATGAAATTGGTATTAAAACCATCTGCACCAATAATGTTTCCTATAAATACATCAAGCAAAAAGGTCAATTAGAAACATTATTTGGAGAAGTAGTGATAGAGACAATAGGATACAGTATAAAAAACAAGGAGTAATATTATCAGGACTTACGTAAAGACACTATATATAGGGGATAACAATTTTGACAATCTGCACTATAGCTTTATGCCATACGGCTAACGCCACGGTCCCCTAAGGCTTAACTATTTTTATTCAAAAAACCTTTAGTTATTTAAGTTAAATAACCTTCATTTTAATTGAAGGATATTTCAATTCTGAGGTTAGATATTTTGATAATAATTCGTGCTTAGCTTGATAAATACTTTTTCCTATTTTCAAAGCAAATCTTTTTAAGAAGTTCCACACCCTCCATTGCACAAGCAATATGATTTTTTTGAATTATTGCCTACCTCCCATAGGTTGTGATCATTCAAAAATTAGAAATCAACTCCGAAACTCTTACTCATTGAACATTCCCCCCAAAACCCCATACCAAAAGGCGGTAAGATTTTGGACACAAATAAAATAGGATTGCTATATTCACAGACGACACTGACAAAATCCTAAACCTGTTATAGCAGCAATCAGGAATGATTTGTAAGAATAAAGTTTAGTCTTTATAGCTGCAAGGGATCACTAAACCTCAAAAGGATAGATATCTTAATTTAAGAACCAGAACCGTACATTGACAGCGAACGGAAAATTAAATAAGCCTGGATTAATAGCAGGGCTTTTTCCAGAACGAGCGATCGCTCTTAAAATAAAAGCGCTCTTTTTTTTGATAAAATCAAAAAAGAGCACTTAACTTTTATTTTAAATACATTATGATTAATACTATACTTGAGAGGTTGAAAAAAGTCAAGGAATGCCGCCAAAATTAGGGTAAAAGACATTAAGTTTGGGTAGTATTAAGCTTAATAGTATTAAGTATTTTAACCAGAAATTGTAGTTATAAACAAATAGAAATGTTTAGTCATAACAATCAGGAGCAACTAATAAATCTATTAAATATACCCTCAAAAAAATTACCTTCATATAGTACGATTAGGAGAGTTATGATGGGAGTAAAAGAATCAGAGATACAATTAATTTTTGATGAAATAATATCAGCTAATTATTCAGAACATCAAGAGGATTGAAGTGCATTTGATGGGAAGATTTTAAAAAATACCTTGACAAATTATGAACAAAACGGACAAAATATGTTAGTAACAGTATCAGGGTAAGGTCTGGAAACAAAACTAATAGACATCTCCAAAATAAAAATTAAGGTATAATTGTCATGAAAAATTTGTAAAAACTATATACTCATGACTCAGATATTAGAATATATTAATAACCACCCAAAAGAAATAAAAAGAGTTAT
>JAKQYF010000009.1:0-48893 GCA_023356535.1 Trichodesmium sp. MAG_R03
AAGTTTGGGATTTTCAGCCAGATATTGTGCTTTTAGCTTTTTTTATTGGTAATGATGTTACGGATAATTCTCGAAAGTTAGAAAATAATCATTACCGACCTTTTTTTATCTATAAAAATGGCAAGTTAGAATTAGATTTATCCTTTAGGAAGCTAACTATTAGTCAGGCAAATCGTTACATGATTACAACAGTTGATAAATTACCGATTTGGCTTGTAAATAATGTCAGAATTTTACAAATAATCAAAAAAGTAGAGACAGATCAAAAGAAGAGAAATGCTGCCAGACACTTTGAAGAATTACAAGCAAATAATTTTAGGGAACCACAAAATCCTGTTTGGCAAGAAGCTTGGAAAATTACAGATGAACTAATAGGAATTATGGCCAAAGAAGTGCAGGAAAAAGGCGCAGAATTTCAAGTAGCTACAGTGATGACTCCAATGCAAATTCATTCCAATAAAGAATTGCGAGAAGGATATATGAAAATCATGGATATTCAAGACTGGTTTTATCCCACAAAAAGACTGCAAAATTTAGGAGAAATTCATAATTTTTATGTGATTGATTTAGTCAAACCTTTTGATGATTATGTTCAGAAAAATCCAGTTTGTTTTCATGGATTTAAAAACACAGCAATGTGTACAGGACACTGGAATGCTACAGGACATAAATTAGCAGGAGAAATTATTGCTGAAAAGTCATGTCAGAGGTTTTCAAAAAAGTTGTAGTTATAGGTAGTAGATAGTAGACTTGAATATAAAAAAATTACTGTGCTATCTAAAACCTATAGAGTATATTGCATCTAACCATTGTTTTTTGGCTCACAAATTCTGGACTACCATTTTCAAATCATAAATATATGATCTTAGACAATAATAAAAGATGTTAAACACTCAACTTTCAGTAATACTGTCAGTCTTGAAAGCAAATCGTTTTTTTGAATAAGTTTGTACTCTACAGTAACTTAATTTATTCTCAATATTAAAAATAATCTCTGACTCAACAAACTTTTATATATAATGAAACAACTGAATAATTTAGCCATAAATATCGGATTAATATTTGTAGCCTCAATAACTGGTATTTTAGTAGGGGAAATAGGATTAAGGGTAGCGAAAATAGAAGGAATTAAAAAAGTCAACAAGAATGAACCTCACAGACCTACCATGTTTCATACTCACGATCGCTATCGTGGTTGGGCATTACAACCAGGTTTTACTGCTTGGTGGCGAGAGGAGGGGGAAGCTTATATAGAAATTAATAGCGATGGTTTAAGAGACCGCGAATATAGTAAAATTAAGCCAGAAAATACATTAAGAATTGCTATACTAGGAGATTCTTTTGCTGAAGCGGTTCAAGTACCAATAGAGAAAACTTTTTGGTCAATAATTGAACAGAAATTGACAAAATGTGACTCTCTTACTGACAGAAAAGTTGAGGTAATTAATTTTGGTGTTCATGGTTATAGCACCTTGCAAGAACTGTTGACTTTACGTCATCAGGTTTGGGATTATAATCCAGATATTATATTGTTAGCTTTTTTTATAGGAAATGATATTATTAATAACTCAAAAAAACTAGAGTATAGTCAATATAGACCATTCCTTGTATATAAAAATGGAGAGTTGGTTGTCGATATGTCTTTCCAAGATTTAATTCCAGCTCTAAGTAATCGCTATGCTGCTTCATTTATAGACAAAATGCCTGGTTGGCTGGTAAATAATTCCAGAATTTTGCAAGTAGTGAAAAAAGTAGATTTAAATCTAAAGAAAAAAAATTTAGACGCATATTTCACGGGTTTAGTACCGTATAATTTTCAGCCACCAATCAATAATAATTGGTATCAAGCATGGCAAATTACAGAAGAATTAATCAGATTAATAGTAGAAGAAGTGAGGCAAAGAGAAAAATATTTTTTTGCAGTATTAGTAGGAGATCCAAAACAGGTACATTACGACCAAACATATCTGCAAAAAACTTTTATGAAACAATACAATATTAATGATATGTTGTATCCTAATAAAAGAATAGAAGCTCTAGGCGATCGCTTGGATTTTCCCGTATTAGATTTAGCAGCACCCTTTCGAGATTATGCTGTAGAAAATCGAGTTTGTTTACATGGTTTTGAAAATACATCATTATGTATTGGGCATTGGAACATAGAAGGGCATCAGTTAGCAGGAAAAATTATTACTAATAACCTCTGCAAACAGTTCAAATTGAATTATAATCAATAATGAAAAAGCTACATAATTTAGCCATCAATTTAGGATTAACATTAAGTACATTAATATTTACTTTGACAGTAGGTGAAATAGGATTAAGAATAGTAGGAATTAAGCATCCAGCGCCAAGAAAGGATGCAGATGAAAATCCTCTTCATACTTTCCAAGATATATACAGAGGTTGGGCAGGAAAACCTAATGGGAAAGGGTTATGGAAGGAAGAGGGTGTTCCTTCCGAAATAAAAATGAATAGTGCAGGATTTCGTGATTATGAACGCAGTAAAAATAAACCCGAAAATGGATTAAGAATTGCCTTATTAGGAGATTCTTATACAGAAGCACTTCAGGTAAAATTAGAAGACACCTATGGTGCAATAATGGAGGAAAAATTACAACAATGTCCTGTGTTAAAAAACCGAAAAGTAGAAGTAATGAATTTTGGTGTAAGTGGTTATAGCACAGCCCAAGAATTAATGACTTTAAGACATCATGTTTGGGATTATCAACCAGATTTAGTCATATTAGCTTTTTATGCAGGTAACGATCTTAGTAACAATTCTCCTAATCTAGAACACGACCATTTACGCCCTTATTTTGTTTACAAAGATGGGCAACTTGTAGCAGATATGTCATTCCGTGATTTGAAATTTTGGCAGAGAAATCGTTATGCTTTTTCTTTGGTAGATTTCTTACCATTTTGGTTAGTCAAAAATTCCAGAATTATACAGCTAATTAGAAAAGTAGATATTGATGCTAAACGCCGTCAGTATACCAAGGATTATAGGGAAATTAATATAGATTTTTATAAAGAACCAAAACCAAATTCTGATTGGGAAGAAACTTGGGAAGTAACTGAGGGTTTAATTAGCCTAATGAGAGATGAAGTATATGAAAAAAGAGCAGACTTTATGCTGATAATGGTCAGTCATGCTTCTCAAGTACTGCCTGATATTCAACAACGTGATAGTTTAAAAAAATCTTTAAATGTGTCAAATTTATTTTACCCAGATATCAGGCTGAAAAATTTTGGGAAAGAGGAAAATATACCAGTCTATAATTTAGCTGGACCTATGTGGGATGAGGCGAAAAAAACAGGTAAATGTTTCCATGGTTTTGATAATGCACTTCCCTGTGGAGGTCATTGGAATGTGGAAGGTCATAAATTGGTCGGGGAAATAATGGCAAATTATTTGTGCAAGAAATATACTAATCCTAAATGATTTGTGCTCAAAAAGTATATGGGCTTAGTGCCAAAATTCTATTGAGGAGTTTGTTGTTTTATTGGTACTTCCTGTAAGTACAAATGTTTTAGTTTGGGGGAGGAGAAACACAATTTAAAACTGTAAATCTTTGATCAATAATTTTTAGGGATTTTATATAAAACACCCCTAAATTTTGTTCGTGTTTATCTCTTCTATGTATTATGCCAAGTGTGATAAATATTTGCCATAAATAGCTAAGGATTTTTGAGGAGTTAGGGTGGGTTTGTTTTAACTCTCTAAGGTCTGGATTTGACTCGATAAACTTATCTAATTCTTTCATATTAGTCTAGATCGACTTCTCATCCATTTTCTCACATCTCATTCCTGATTACTATAGTAGTTTTAAATAGTTAGTGAAGTTAGTTAAGTTAGTTAGAAATTTGGTACTGCGGTTCTAGTATAAATGAAGCCTAGTCAACTAATAAGGTTTTAAATTGATAGTAGCTGTAGGCTGATACACAAGCCAATTTCTTCATAAAAGCATCATAAGTTTGACTTTTTTTTGTTTTGAGGTATGATATAGAGAGTAAATCTCAGAGGGCAAGCGCTATGAAGCAGAAAGCCCCTAAAAGCAATGCTAGGGAATCTCGCCCTGTCTCGCAAGAGCAGCGTCGGGAGGATGTCAATAACAGGTCAACCTAACTTCTTTCGTCGAGAAGAGAACGAGTTTGATGTTCCAGTCAACGAAGGATATCCTGTTTTTCCCTATGTTAATAGTGTAACAAATACAGAGTTATTAACGTTTGACTCTCTTGTACCAGATATATTACCACAATTGAGAAGTTTGGGTGCAGCCTTTAATGCTTATACAGAAAATAACAGGCCAATAGATGCAATACTTATTTATAAATTGAAAAATAACCTCTCAGAACAAATAAACCCTTTGAATATTACTCATTTCTTTACTTCTGATTCATTTAACCCGAATGTAGTGTTAAGAGATTTCCCCTTTTCAGATGAAGGAGTTGGTTTCTGGGCACTTGCTTCAAGTACAGACGGCTTAGTTAGGTGATAAGAGACAAAATTTAAAGTGGTAGAAAGGAAAAAAAGAAAACTTTTTTTCCGCGAAATTACTGTTCAGTAGGAATATCTTGATACCCCATATTGAATTAATCAAGCTTTTATCTAACCCCTATAGGGACTTTTTCTGGAAAGTCCCTACCTTTTTGTTTATATTTAGTGTTGATTATGGAAAAACTGGGCCAGACATCCTCATTTCTCCCTTGAAGCAGGTACACAAAATTAATTACACAGGTTTTCAGACTGAATCCGTTATACTGCAAACCTAATATCAAATTAGTGTAGGTTAACAATTTTGGGCCACAGGAAGGGCTTTTGTAAATTGTTATACCAAATCCGGTTACAAAAGCAGGTTTTTCCCATCTTCTAATCCCTCATTTAACAGGGGTCGTAACTTGACAAAATACCTTCTTACTAAAAAGGATTTGGTATTATTTATATTTTGTATCTCTGACAAATCATTTGACACTGCTATATAATGAAAAAATTGAAGAATTTAACCATTAATTTAGGATTAACAGTCACTACATTAATATTTACTATTACAGCAGGCGAAATAGGTCTCAGAATAGCAGGAATTAAGTACCCCCCACCCCTAAGAATAGATAGGGAATTAGATGGTAATTCCCCCTACACTTTCAAAGACCCTTACCGAGGTTGGGGTGGAAATCCTAACGGCAAATCATTTTGGACCGGAGAAGGTATACCTTCGGAAATAAAAATGAATAGTGGAGGATTTCGGGATTATGAACGGAGTCAAACTAAACCTAAAAATGGATTCAGAATTGCTTTATTAGGAGATTCTTTTACTGAAGCAATTCATGTCAAATTAGAAGATACTCATGGTGCAATAATAGAACAAAATTTACAGCAATGTCCTGTCTTAAAAGATAGGAAAGTTGAGGTAATGAATTTTGGAGTACAAGGTTATGGAACAGCTCAAGAATTAATGACATTAAGACATCATGTTTGGGATTATTCACCAGATTTAGTGATGTTAGTTTTTTTTGCTGCTAACGACCTTCGTAATAATTATCGCACTTTAGAACATGATCATTTACGACCCTATTTTACCTATCAAGATGGTCAACTTGTGGCAGATATGTCATTCCGCGATTTGAAATTTTGGCAAAGAGATCGTTATGGTTTTTCCCTAGTAGATTTCTTACCATTTTGGTGGGTGCAAAATTCTCGAATTTTACAGCTAATTAGGAAAGTAGATATTGATGGGAAATACCGTCAATATGAAAAAGACTATAGTGAAATTAATCTAGGTTTTTATCAAGAACCAAAACCAAACTCAGATTGGCAAGAAACATGGAAAGTGACTGAAGGTTTGATGAAATTAATGAGAGATGAAGTCTCTGAAAAAGGGGCTGATTTTATGGTGGTAACAGCTAGTGATTCTCATCAGGTTTTACCAGATATTCAAAGGCGTGATGGATTTAGAAAATCTTTGAATGTGTCAAATTTATTTTATCCAGATATCAGACTAAAAAATTTTGGGAAAAAGGAAAATATACCAGTTTATACTTTAGCAGGACCTATTTGGGATGAAGCTAAAAAAATAGGTAAATGTTTACATGGTTTTGATAATGCAATTCCCTGTGGAGGTCATTGGAACGTAGCAGGTCATAAATTTGTAGGAGAAATAATGGCCAATTATTTGTGCAAGAGATATACTAATCTACTAAAAAAATAATAAAGGAGGTAAAAACAAACATTCTATTTCCCTATAAAGTTCCAGCAAATTACTAACTACAAGAAGTACAGATATTAAAAATTAAATGTCCCTACTGCGAGCATTTTGTCCGCAATAGCTGTACCTCACCAGGGTAAAAACCGCCATATTATTTTTGTAATTTTTCCAAACTGAAAACTGCTATAAATGAGTTTGCTACAGTTTAAACTATTTTTTATTGGCTATCAAAAAATAAAAAGTCAATTAGGAAAAAAAATTGGTAAGGCTATGAAAAAAATAAAAAATTTGAAATTGATTCAGGGAATAAAAACAGTATTAAGTTTAGCTAGTATTAACTTAATTTTAGCATTTATTGGTTTAGAGGTTGTATCATTAGCATTTTATTATTCTCAGGAAAAACAACTATTTTATACTAATAAAAAGACTATTTCTCAAGTTCGGGAAGAACTGGAAAAAACAGGGGCTAGACTAGGTAAAGATATAAATGATGAATCAATATTAGAACGGCTACATCCTTTTTTTGGCTATGTACTAAAACCAGGAATTTTTACCCAGGAAGAATCAGGAATAAAGGTTAATAATTATGGCCTTTTATCTAAGTATGATTATCCTTTTATTAAAAGCAATAGAAATCAGTTTGTTATAGGCATATTCGGCGGTTCAGTTGCTGGTGATTTGGCTGTCAATTCGGTTTTCAATCAAGCAATAGAGAATGAAGGATTTGTTAAATATTTAAAACAAGTTCCCAAACTAAAAAATAAAGAAATTATCATTTTATCTTTTGCAAGTGGGGGTTATAAACAACCACAGCAATTGTTAATGTTGAGCTATTTTATTTCTATTGGGCAAGAATTTGATTTAGTTATTAATATAGATGGGTTCAATGAAGTAGCGCTATCTCACCACAATAATCAGCAAGGGATAGAGTTATCTTTCCCAAGTATACAACATATCTTACCTTTAACACAGTTAGCTAATGGTGATTTGTCCGTAATGGTAGCGATAGTTAAAATTAGTGAGCTGAAAAATAATTTATCAACTAGTATTAATAAATTAGAAAGTTGTAAATTAGCATTGTGTTATAGTTGGAGAAGTTTGCAGGTTAAAGGATTAGTAGACAGATACCAAACAGAGCTTATCAAATATGATGAACAAATCGCTAGAAATTCTAGCAAAATTAAAATTGATGGGAGTAATAGTCTAGTATATTTGAATAAAATGTCAGAAGTATTAGAGGATAAAGCTGCTTTTGAAAAAGTCACTGAAAATTGGTATAAATCATCATTAACAATGAGTCAAATTCTAGCCCAGAGAGATATATTATACCTTCACTTTATTCAGCCCAATCAATATTATTCTACAGAAAGAGTCTATAGTCCAGAAGAAAAAATCTTTATTATCGAAGATCATTCTTATGCTGTAGGAGTTAGGAAAGGTTATCCAGTATTACTTTCTAAAATTAATCGCTTACGAGAAGCAAAAGTTAATATATTTAATACTGTTAAGATTTTTGATGGGGAAAAAGAAATAGTTTATCGAGATGCTTGTTGTCATTATAATATGATTGGCCAAAGAATTTTAGAAAAGTATATTGCTAATTCCATCAAAACTATCATGGACAAGAAAGATATAAATTAGGATTTCTATCTCCTTAACTAAAATAATTAAAATTATATGAAACAATGATCGAACACTAACAAAAAAATCAATAATGATGCAGCAAATAAGAAATAGTTTATATATAGCAATCCTATTTAATTTGTGTCAAAAATTTGGCTGGGTTTTGGGAATAAATTTAAAGGCAATAGGCACTGAGTAAAAGTTTTAGGGTTTATTTATACTTTTTGAATTGTTACAACCTATGGGCGGATTGCTATATATAGTTGTTGCCATACTACTGAAAACTAGGGGAAAAATTTCTGAGAGAGATATTTATCTATTGCTTCCGCAGCTAGTCTATTACCAGCAATATTCCAATGGATATCGTTTGGTTTGTAGAGAGCAGTTTCGGAACCAGCAGCAACAAATTTTTCTACAATATCTAGATGATATATACTATGTTGATTCAGTTTTTGAGATAGTAATTTATTAGGCTGTCGAAAGTCAAATTGTTCTGGATAAAAATTGTAACTAGTAATAACTTTTTCTCTTAGTCGTTTAATAACTTGTACTTCATCAGGCATTAAGACTACAACTAAAGTAATATTTTGGCGATCGCAGATTTCCTTAATTTTTAGTAGGTCGCTAAAAGCATCATTAAAGTGTTCTAGAAAATCTGTTTTTTCAGGATTTTTGATAAAAATGTAACTTCTCTTTTTTGCCTCTTGCAGATGAAAGTCATCTGGTACAGTAGGCAAATCTTCTCGATATTCAATACCATGATGATAGAGGTTGCCTTCAAACTGACTATTCACCTTGATCAAAAAATCAAAAAAAGATAAAACGTAAGAATCTTGAACTTTAAGTAATCTTCTATCTTGTTGTGATTTATAGTTGTCAGAAAAGTCATTACCAATATAAAAAGATAGTAAAAGCATATCAGGGTTTAACTCTAA
This sequence comes from Trichodesmium sp. MAG_R03, assembly GCA_023356535.1. Classification (GTDB taxonomy): domain Bacteria; phylum Cyanobacteriota; class Cyanobacteriia; order Cyanobacteriales; family Microcoleaceae; genus Trichodesmium. Next base: position 8,765 of record JAKQYF010000009.1, read on the forward strand.
TCCCTCATTGACAAATAGGGATAAATAATCTTTCGGTCCAATTGCAATTATTCCCATATTAATTAATTCTATAGTTTGCTGACTATCCTGATTAAGCTTAGACTCCAATAGAGTTAAAAAATTATGTTTGTAGGGAATACCTCCATAAGCAAAAGAATCACCTATGCCAATAATTCTATATGTGCCTTCTGCTTTTTGCTTGGTAAATTCGATATCTTTAAATCCCCGAGAATTTAACTGAAAATCATAATCTGTAGAAAATGGTCTTCCTCGCCAGCGATTATAAGATGAGGGATCGTAAAACATAAACGAAGGATTAATTTTGTGATAAATTCTGAATGCAGCTTCTGTGAATCCAAATGTTATTAAAGAGATAATTACTGTTTGACGGAGGAGAGAAAAAATATTTTTCATCATTAATTTTTAGTTTTGCGAGGGAAATCTTCTTGCTGAAATTAAGCAAAGTAAATCTAGATTACTAATCAGTAAGAGATTAATGTAGCATATAACTGTCAGCTATTAGCTTTTTAAGTAGGTAGACATAATTTTGTATATCTAAATTTTCTGATGAACTTTTCGGGTTACAAAACGGCACAAAAATCCTTGACTGAACCGTATCGAAATATAATTTACAACAAAATATGCAAAAAAATCATTACGAATTAAGCCCTAAATTAATTGCAGGCATCAGTTTATGCCTGGCAATAATTCCAGCTATAGTTTTAGGAGTTCTCATTTTTAAATATAGTGTCAATGTACCAATTCAAGACCAATGGCAGATCTCTGATATCTTTGAAAAATTTTATCAAAGAACTCTATCTTTCAGTGATTTAATGGCACAACACAATGAAAGTAGAAAATTTTTTCCCAGGCTAATTTTTTTGGCCCTAGCATTTATCACTAAATGGAATATTAGATATGAAATGTTAGTCACATTTTTACTGGCTTGTATAGTTTCTATAAATATTTATCTGTTAAATAAATTAACAATAGGTGGTTCCCATATTAAAGGTCTAATCATAGCATTTATATCTAATATATTTATCTTTTCTGCTGTTCAATATGAAAATTGGTTGTGGGGTATTCAAATAGTTGTTTTTATCCCTATAGTCTGTATTACCTCCTGTATATTAATTGCTTATTCACGACTAAAGAATCGAACCAAAGTTTTTATTTGTATGGTCTTATCAACCATTAGTACTTTTTCTTATGCTAATGGTTTATTAGCCTGGGTCATAGTTTTACCAGTACTAGCTTTAGTACAGCTAAAATTTTGGTCAGATATCAGAAAAAACATAATTTTATATGTTCTATTTTGGATAATTGGATTTATAGCGAATGTAGCCTTTTATTTCCATGATTATAAAAAGCCATTATCTCACCCTAATCCATTAGAATCAATTCAATATCCATATCGAATATTCCAATATTTTCTAGCATTTTTAGGTGGTTCTCTAGGAGTTAATAGTAGTATACAGGCTATAAATAATGCAATTATTTTTGGCTTATTAATTCTTATTATATTTATTGGTTTTTGTTATTATATAATATGGCATATCAAAGACTATGAATTGCGATATAAAACTATTAGCTGGATTATGCTTGGTTTATATACAGTTATTAGTGCTCTAGTTACATCATTTGGTAGAGTAACGTTTGGTGTAGAGCAAGCTCTATCATCAAGATATACAACATTTTCAACCTATATCATTATCTCTATAATTCATTTAATGATAATTGTGGGAGAAGATGCCATTAAAAAATATTCTTTTTTAATAAATAGAAATTTATTCTCGAAAATTATTTGCTGGTTTATTGGTATAATAACTGTTATTCAAGTACACAACTTTACCTATAGTATAGACAAGATGAGGTTATGGAACCAAAATGTTTTGAAATATAAAGGCTGTTTGCTACTAATTGATTTTACTCACGATAACTGTAAAAATTTGATTGACCCGTACTATTTTGAATATATAAAAAAACAGGCGCATTACTTAACAGAAGTAGGTTTTTTAGAGCCTGGCTTAATCGCAACTAACCGAATTACAGACTTAATAGATATGAGTAACAGTAGACAAGTAGAAGGTACTTTTGAAAAGCTAGAATTTATTGGTGATAATAACTTCTTAGCAACTGGTTGGGCTATATTTACTGATACAAATTTACCTGTAGATGCAATAATTCTCAGTTATGATAATTTGCAAGGTGAACCTATTGTTTCTGCTGTGGCAGATATGACAATGACAAGATCTAATCTTGTCAAAGAACTTAAGAGTCAAAAATACTTGAGATCAGGATGGCAAAAAATATTATATACTCATAGGTTTCCCCAAGGAAATATTAATGTTAAAGCTTGGGCATTAGATACGAATACAACTAAATTTTATCAAATTCCTGGTGTTTATATAGTTAACAAGAATGGTCAAAATATTAGTATTTTATTAGGTAATTAAAAAAGTAATCGTAAGTATTCAACTTTTCCTAAGTCATGCTACACAAATAGATTTTGAACAAAGAAAGGGAGAAGGTAGAGGGCACGAGGTAGGAGGGATTTATTCCGCACCGAAGGTACAAATAGTCCAATAAAATAGCCACTTGACTATCTTAAAATTATGGCAAAGATTCCAATATCTTCTCACAATTTATTTTCCTTGTAGCCAAACATCTTAAATGGGGATTTTGTTCAGGAACATTTAGAGCTAAACGAATATATCTTACTTGGTTATTATATAGAAACTTAAAACAGAATGACAAGACAACTCCACGACCAATTTTCTAAACAATATCTCAAAGAATTACTTTCACCTTTTGGTAAAGTCGAAATTAGTCGAAAGGTGACTGAAGAAGTAAGACCAGTAAGTATTTTTTTTCTCACGTCTCAAAACCGCCTATTTCGAGTATTAATTTAGGAATATTAAGTAAAATATTACTGGGTGATTGTTTAATTGAATCATTTGGGAATAAACCTACCTTGAATGAAGTTTGTAGTTGTTTGCTGAAGTTATTTTCTATTCAGAGTTAATTGCAAGGAGAAGCTAAATGTAATCAAGAATCTATTAATGAAATAGATTTGCCTTCTTGATTGATTTTAGCTATTTCTGTTTCTGAGAAATTAATTAATAGTTTTGGTTTTCAGGTCGATCCAGAAAATGAGGTTAAAGGAGTTGACATTTCTCAAGCTGGATGGAAAACAAATATAATTGTAATTAATCAATTACCAGTAATTCCAGAAACTTTTTGGTTAAGAATTTGAGGCAAAGAAAAAACTCAAAAATTAGCTATATTAGAATTAGTTGATTGATCATCGGAAAACCCTTTAATCAATCTGGTGCTAAAACAGATTTCAATTTGGAGAACTAATTTATAAATTTTATAAATCAAGTAGGAATTAATATCAGAGGAGAGAGAATTAATTAATTAATTATGAATTGATCACTAGCTGATCTGAAATGGCCTGAAGATGTGAGTTAAGAAGGAGGAAAATAAAGACGAAAGATTGTACTGAAAAGCTTGTAAAAGAATGGATTTAGCGCACTCCGCTAAGAGTTATTAGAAGTTCTAGAAACTTTATTAAACTTATCTTCTCATGAATATGCTAAAATACTACTTAGTTGCTTAATTTATCACAGAAGGAACTCTGAGAGCTAATCAAAAATGAATCGTCAAAAGAGAAAAACTGAACGGGACAATTTAGATATAACCTACATTTTTTACGACAAAATGTAGTATACAAATATATAAGTCATAAAGTCAAAAATAAGAAAAAAATCATAGTGGCCAATAGTAGTCAACGATTCAGTAGCAAGCTACGGATTTTATACTAATTTTCATGTTACAAATTGAAGTAGGGAATGTGGGATAGAAAAACTAAACCTAAACGGGAAATTTTAGTCTGAATTAATTCTACCTCTTGACCTATAGGGAGAGGGGTTTTCCCAAAAAAATTGATTTATATTTTGAACTAAATGATTGAATAAAATATTGCCAGCTAATAAATTTCCAGCACTATTTTAATGAGGTTTCTTCAATAAGTATAAAGGATGGGTATTTTGTTCTATTTTAAATCTCTCCAACATATCTATATGAGGAATGCCATTAACTTCTGAAAATTTGCTCAAAATTTATTTCTGACAAGTCAAATGATAAAACTCTCGTTTTAAATCATCATAGTCTGCAAAAATTTCATTTAATAACTTATCATTAACTTGATAGAAGTTCCTGTGTTTGCCTAGCATTTCGCAGGATAACTGATAACTGATAACTGATAACTGAAATGACACTATCATCTATTATTAGACTACTGGGTCGATCGCCTCTCACAACCGAACTTCTAAACAAACTCCAACAATACTCATGCTTACAACTCAACGGCACTCCCCGTTTACCCAAAGGTTTACTCACATCCACTCTCGCCCAACAACAGCAGCAAAATTTGCTCATTGTCACTGCAACTTTAGAAGAGGCGGGGAGGTGGACGGCACAGTTAGAAGCAATAGGATGGGTTAAAGTTCACTTTTACCCTACTTCAGAAGCATCCCCTTATGAACCTTCCTATTCAGAAGAAATGATTTGGGGACAAATGCAGGTTTTAGCAGACTTAATAAGTGAAAATGTCCCAGAAAATGTAACCAGCAACGACAACAGTAGCAATAAAGCCAAAATGGCCGTAGTAGCAACAGAGCGATCGCTCCAGCCTCACCTACCTACAGTTAAAAAATTTCAACCCTACTGTCTGACCCTTATTCCTGGCATTACGAGGAGCTCCAAAACCTTCAGCGCGACTAGGAGATCAAACACAAATATACAGATAAATTATTCTGAGTCTGATGGTTTAGAGTCTCCATCTTTAGATAAAAAACTTGTCCAGATGGGATACGAACGAGTGCCATTAGTCGAAACCGAGGGTCAGTGGAGTTGGCGAGGAGATATTATAGATGTATTTCCTGTGGCCTCAGAATTACCGGTACGCCTAGAATGGTTTGGGGACGAACTCAGACAAATTCGGGAATTTGACCCTTCTACCCAACGTTCTCTTGACAAAATTGCCCAAATAGTATTAACGCCTAGAGATTTTAGTCAGTGGGGGTTAGGAAACTTAGAGTCAATAACTAACTCAACATTTGTTTCCCTATTAGACTACCTGCCAGAAAATACTCTCATTGCCATAGATGAACCAGATCAATGTGCTGCCCATGGTGATCACTGGTTTGATCTGGTAGAAGAAAACTGGCAACAACTCAACATCTCCCGACCATTACCAAAAATTCATCGTACATTTGCCGACTCCCTGGAAGAAGTCGAGCTTTTTCCCAGACTATATTTATCCGAACTCACCAAAGAAACCAAGAGCAATATTACCGCCTCAATTCCCTACACTCTCAATCTTGCCAGTCGCCCCTTACCAGTGATGCCACACCAATACGCCAAACTGGCAGAAAACCTGCGCCAACAAAGGGAAGATAAACATTCCGTTTTCTTGATTTCTGCTCAACCGTCACGCTCTGTCTCTCTCCTGCAGGAACACGACTGTCCGGCCCAGTTTATTCCCAACCCCCGTGACTATCCTATCATTGACAAACTGCAAACCCAATATACCCCCATTGCTCTCAAATATAGTGGTTTAGCAGAATTAGAAGGATTTATTTTGCCCACATTCCGGTTAGCAGTTATCACCGACAGAGAATTTTACGGACAACATACCCTTGCCACTCCCACCTATATTCGCAAACGCCGTCAAACCAACTCCAAACAAGTAGACCCCAACAAACTGCAACCAGGAGATTATGTAGTTCACCGCCAACATGGTATCGGCAAATTCATGAAACTAGAAAGTCTGACTCTAAATAATGAAACTCGTGACTATCTAACAATTCAATATGTTGACGGTTTGCTCAGAGTTGCCGCTGACCAACTCAGTTCCTTGTCAAGGTTGAGAAGCACTGATCAGAAAAAACCCCAACTCAATAAACTGACTGGCAAAACCTGGGAAAGTACCAAAAAGAAAGTTCGTAAGTCAATCAAAAAATTAGCTGTTGACCTGCTGAAACTCTATGCTCAACGTGGTCAAGAAACAGGTTACAGTTTCCCCCCCGACACTCCGTGGCAGGAAGAAATGGAAGATTCATTTCCCTATCAACCCACCCCTGACCAATTGAAAGCAACCCAAGATGTGAAAAGAGATATGGAAAGCGAACGGGCAATGGATCGTCTGGTTTGCGGTGACGTTGGTTTCGGAAAAACAGAAGTTGCCATCCGAGCAATTTTTAAAGCAGTGACCGCGGAAAAACAAGTAGCATTTCTCGCACCAACAACAGTTTTAACTCAACAACATTATCACACTCTCAAAGAACGTTTTGCTCCCTACCCTATAGAAATAGGTTTACTAAACCGCTTCCGTACTCCTAATGAAAAGAAAGAAATTCAACACAGGTTAGCAACAGGGGAATTAGATATTATTGTTGGTACTCAATCAATTTTAAGTAAGACAATCCAGTTTCGGGAATTAGGTTTGTTGGTAGTGGATGAGGAACAAAGGTTTGGTGTTAACCAAAAGGAAAAAATTAAGGCACTCAAAGCCGAAGTGGATGTGCTAACACTGACCGCAACACCAATTCCGAGAACATTATATATGGCACTTTCAGGAATTAGGGAAATGAGTTTGATTACAACTCCACCTCCTTTGCGTCGCTCTATCAAAACTCACCTTGCACCTTATGATCTGGAAACTGCCCGCACTGCAATTCGTCAAGAATTAAATCGGGGAGGGCAAGTATTTTATGTGGTGCCACGGATTGAAGGTATTGAAGAATTGGCGGGAAAATTGCGAGCAATGATTCCCGGAGCAAGAATTAATATTGGTCATGGTCAAATGAATGCGGCAGAGTTGGAGTCAATTATGCTGACTTTTAGTTCGGGTGAAGCTGATATCTTAGTTTGTACTACAATTATTGAATCTGGTTTAGATATTCCCCGCGTCAATACTATTTTAATAGAAGAGGCTCAAAAATTTGGCTTGTCTCAGTTGTATCAGCTGCGAGGCAGGGTAGGTAGAGCAGGGGTGCAAGCTCATGCATGGTTGTTTTATCCAACTACTGCCACCGGTAGAATTGCACTGACGGATGATGCACAAAAACGCTTGCGAGCGATTCAGGAATTTACTCAGTTGGGCTCAGGATATCATTTGGCAATGAGAGATTTAGAGATTCGGGGAGCGGGGGATATTTTAGGAGCAGAGCAGTCTGGTCAGGTGAACGCTATCGGATTCGATCTGTATACGGAAATGTTAGAAGAAGCAATTGGGGAAATCAAAGGTCAGGAAATTCCTCAAGTTGATGATACACAAATTGACCTGAGTTTGACTGCATTCATTCCGGCAGATTATATTACAGATTTAGATCAAAAAATCAGTGCCTATCGCTCGGTTGCTGATGCTAACAGTAGGCAAGAATTGAGTCAAATAGAAATTGATTGGAGCGATCGCTACGGTGCAATTCCGAAAGCTGGTTTACAGTTATTAAGAATGATGGAATTAAAACAAATTGCCAAAAAAATAGGCTTTTCTCGGATTAAAGTAGAAGGTAAACAACATGTTGTTTTAGAAACACCAATGGAAGAACCTGCATGGAATTTATTAAAAGAGAAATTACCAGGTCATTTACAATCTCGTTTTGTCTTTAGTAAAGGTAAAGTTACAGTACGTGGTTTAGGTACTTTAAACGCAGATAAACAACTAGAAAGTTTAATAGAATGGTTGAGTAAAATGGAGGCTGCTTTACCAGAAAGTCAATTTTAGAAATAGGAAGTATAGACTTAAGAATGAAAATTTTATTACAGCAGATTTCGGGCAAATGATGTACAGGGTCAATGGTCAAAATCATGTAGTGCGGGCATCTTGCCCGCGTAAATGTATCTCATAATCAAGGAAAGCGCTGTATCTATACAAGTGAAATTGCTCAAACTCTATAGCAATCCTAAATTGGTCGTCATAGATATAATAGTAATCAGGACTTGCGCCAAGATACTATATATAGAGCCTTGGTTCGTTACGAAGTGCGCTTTTCATGCCGCGAAGCGTTAGCGAAGCTTTGCGTCAGCAAAACACACCCTACCAATAGGGTTCATGGGTAAGTCCTAAGTAATAATAACATCTCCAGTCAAAAGACAAAAAATGACTGTGCTTTCCTTGTCGTCGCCAAGAGCATTCCGTTATTGATTTCTTTGATCAGTCTCTGGTTGCGATACCTTGCTTTCCTTTGCTAAAGCATTAATGGCGGCAGCAGCTATGGCACTGCCTCCCCGTCGTCCATGCAGTGTGATAAATGGAACACCGCGACTATTTTTGGCCAGTTCGGCTTTTGACTCTGCTGCACCCACAAACCCTACAGGAAAACCTAAAATCAGGGCAGGCTTTGCCATTCCCTCATCTAACAATTCTAGTAAGTGAAATAGTGCGGTTGGTGCATTGCCAATAGCTACAATAGAACCATGAATCAGAGGTTTCCATAATTCTATAGCAGCCGCCGAGCGAGTATTATTAATTCGTTGCACCATTTCTGGTACTTCTGGATAATTGAGGGTGCAAATCACTTCATTATTAGCAGGCAAACGATGACGAATAATTCCATTGGCTACCATTTGAACATCACAAAAGATGGGCGCGCCCTTGATTAATGAAGCGCGACCTATTTTTACTGCATTCAGTGAAGTTGCTAGTTCTTCCAGAATATCTGTCATCCCACAGGCGTGAATTAGTCTAACTGCCATATCAGCTAAATCAATAGGGAAATTCTCTAGGTTTGCTTCAGAACGAATTATTGCAAAAGATTTGTGGTAAATTTCTTGGCCGTTGCGAATGTAATCAATCATTTAGTAAAATTTAGGAAGTTGTTTATGTATCTAAAATATACAGGACTTACGCAAATTCATCTTGAAAACACTATATTTAGGGGCGAATGTCATTCGCCCTCACTGGAAGGACAGGCCCGTGCGTAATTATAGTGATTCCGAATAAGAATGGGATACTTTTTCAGCTAAAACCCTTCCACAGCAAGAAAATCTTGTCTCAATCTAAATCAGAATGACTATAGTCCTGTTGGTAATACAATCAGGACTTACCCATGCTTCACCTTGAAAACGCCATATGTAGTGGCGAATGGCATTCGCCCTCACTGGATGCAGTGCCTGTGCGTAAGTCCTGACAATAAGTCTTGATAGCAAAAAAAAGAGCATATTGCTAGCATTTCTTGCGTGGAAAAGACTATTTATTGGTATCAAACAATTTGAAATGTTGCCAAGATGGGCTAGCAATAAGAGATAGCTACAATTCAACTCACATTCCGCATTTCAGATATACTATAAATATAGTACAAAGGTATTTTAACGAAGAAGGTGGATTACATCCTCTGTTATTACTAATAACTATCAATATTTTTGGTAATATATATTTTTACTGACAAACTTCATATTAGGCGATGGGACAAGCCTGCTTTTATACTCGGATTTAGTCAGGACTTACGCAACGGCACTAGGGCACTAGTTATAGTTGCAATATCTTGAAAATGACAAATTTTTGTACCATATATAGCGGTCCTAAGTAAATCCTGTAGGTACGACACCAAAGCTCTAACTATCTATGGTATAAATTTAGATTTGCTTAATGTTGAGGATCAAAAAAAAATAATAAAGAGTCCCTAATTGCTTTCCAGTCTATCAATGAAATATCATCATTGTGACTGAGGGACCCGACTAATTTAATATACGTTGTCCTACCAGAGAGAAGAACACCATAAGCAATGTAATTCTTATTATGAAGCTAATGATAAATTTTGTCAATACTTTTTTTTAGTTTTACTTCAAGAAATTTGCATTAATAATATTAATTGCTGACATAAAAAAGTTTTCTTGCTAAATCTTAGTCATTTCTTAAGATTTAACTATGTAGTTGCAACCAACATTCCGCATTTCAAATTGTACTATTAAAGTAGTATAAAGAAACCTTAGCTTAGTAAGTATTTATACTATATTGATCCTATTCATTAACCTTTCTCATTGGCCAAATTCTCAGGAAAATATTAAATATAAATACTTACTTAACTGTTTACTCTTATTAACTACTCTGATTTTTTCCTGACTTCTAAATTCTTTTTGTAATATATTATGTGCTGCAAAATGTAATTTACAAAAATTAATAATAAAATATCTCAAAAAAACCTTGACAAAATTAGAAAATTATTGAATATTAGTTTCAATAAGTATTTTAATATACTGTTGGTTTACAAGGCCCAAAATGATAACAGTTGTCATTAATCTTCAATCTTTTGTTCCAAAATCAAAAACTATTGATTTTTGTACTATCAGTGGACATCTAAATTTGAAGAAAAAAAAATGACCACTAGAAATGAGCGGCCAGAGCTATGTATTTTGATTAAAGGTATGATACTACAATTAGGAACCAAAGAAAAATTTTCCACTCATTTCAAAAATACAAAATGGGAGTGAGTATCAAGCCAATGCTGACTTAGCAATGGAATTAAATCACAAATATCACATAAAATTAGAATCTATATTCTATTCTGGTAATTTTATCTCTAAAACTGCCATAAATGTTGTTTCTTTTTTAGAAAAATTTGCTCATAGTGGTAGTATTTTGCAATAGAAATGTCATTGAGTTTTTTTGTGATTAAATTATAGATAATTTTTGCTCAATTATCATTGCTGATATAGCTGATATTTTGGGCCTTTAATCAGCACTAAATTCATTAGTTGAGCCAAGTTATTTGTATATAGATTTCTTGTTAATCCTTTGATGACTCTATAGATCAAAGAATCAAAAATGGACAATTTAATGTCAGGATTCAGGTATCTCAAACCCAGTCAGAGAGTGAATTCTAAAAATGACTGACTCAGGAATTTAATAGTCTCATTCTCAATAATGACGAAAATAAAGGTTGATAGCCATTTTAGTTTTGAGAATAAGAATGTAATTTGGGAAGTCAGTACCGGAAATGCTTATCCGTCAATACTTATAGGCTTTTTCATAGGACCTGAATCCTTACCAATTAATTCTGTCCAAGTACTTAGTCTAAAAGAGTAGCTGTCAAGCTATTGTGATCGTGCTTGCTAATATATTAGCAATCTTATATTGTGTTGACTATTATTCAGATTAATAATCTCTTAATTATTTTTCGATAATTTTTCTCAAAAAAAGTAATTAATAATACAGTTATTCTGATATAGTTATCCAAGTCTTATTGAAGATAAACAGTTACTAATTGTTGAATTGTTGTATAACAAAGTTAGTATTTGCTGTTTTGAAAAACTATATAACCATAAACTCAAAGAGGCAAAACTTCATGCAAACTTATGGTAGTCCAGAAGTAAAATACGATTGGTGGGCTGGAAATGCCCGCTTCGCCAAGTTATCTGGTTTATTTATTGCTGCTCATGTAGGTCAAGCTGCCCTAATTACTTTTTGGGCTGGAGCATTTACCCTGTTTGAAATATCTCTATATTCTCCCACTTTACCCATGGGAGAACAGGGTTTAATCTTGCTTCCTCACCTAGCAACTTTAGGTTTCGGTATAGGAGAAAATGGAGCAGTTGTAGATACTTATTCCTACTTTGTAGTTGGTATTATACATCTAGTTTCATCAGCAGTATTAGGTGCAGGAGCACTTTTTCACACCTTTAAAGCTCCAGAAAATTTAAAGGATGCAACAGGTCGAGCGAAGAAGTTTCACTTTGAATGGGATGACCCCAAAAAGCTAGGTTTTATCTTAGGACATCACCTACTTTTCTTAGGATTTGGTGCTTTATTATTAGCAGCCAAAGCTATGTATTTTGGAGGGCTTTATGATGCCACAACTCAAACAGTTCGCTTAGTAACTAATCCTACTCTCGATCCATTAGTAATATATGGATATCAAACTCATTTTGCCGCTGTTAATAGTTTAGAAGACTTAGTTGGCGGTCACATTTATGTAGGATTTCTCCTGGTTTTTGGCGGCATCTGGCATATTATCAAGGCTCCTCTTCCTTGGGCAAAACGTGTTCTCATGTTTTCTGGTGAAGCAATTCTTTCTTACTCTCTAGGTGGAATTGCTCTAGCGGGCTTTGTAGCGGCCTACTTCTGTGCCGTTAATACTTTAGCTTATCCTGTAGAATTTTATGGTCCAGTTTTGGATATTAAATTGGGTGTTAGTCCTTATTTTGCGGATAGTGTAGAGTTGCCTTTAGGTGTTCATACTGCTCGTTGTTGGTTAGCCAATGCTCATTTCTTCTTAGCATTCTTCTTCTTACAAGGTCATCTCTGGCACGCTCTGCGAGCTATGGGTTTTGACTTTAAGCGTGTTGAAAATGCTTTGAATAGTGTAGGAGAATCTTAATTTGATAATTGTTTGAGAGTTAGAATTTTTAAGTGTGATTTCTGAGATTCCAACTGTCAAACTATATATCTGGAAGGCTTATACTAGGGAGATTGCCTACAATCTCCCTAAAAGTTGTTTGGGAAATGCAAAATTGCTCGAATAGAAAATTTTGCTTTAAGGCTTGACAACCTACCTCTAGTTATGAGTAAATAATAAATAGAAATATTTCTCATTTATTTTGAAGTAGAATAATTATAGAATGAGTAAAATAACAGCACAACCTAAAGGATTTAGACAGAGCCAGAAACGAAGTTTTAGCCTAAAAATCACAAAGGTTTGAGATTAATTTCTGTACTTTTTCAGCAAAAACAACCAAAAAGCTGGTACTTTTTGCCACCCCAATTAGGATATTGCCAATAATATAAGTCAATGCTTTTATAATTAATCATCAAGCCCTAACTATTTACCTGACTGAGATGAAATTTGCTATACATCTCTATATTAGTTTTTGTTCCTTAACCTAAACCGGGCAGCTATTCTACAATATCAAGACTTAGGCAGAAACAGGGTAATAATACGAAAGTTTGTGGTTTGAACAACAATCATCAGGGTAATAAACCCAGTTTCTTGGTTGGTTTGCGTAAGTCCTAAATATAATTAATCAACGGGAGATAATATACTGACTTTTTTTTGCAGACTTATTGAAAAATTTTATCAATTTATCCCTAGGGTATTGATAAATAGGTTTTAATCGTAAATAGTTTTAAGTGCCTAGGCAAAATTAATTACTGAATTTTATTAGCAAATCACAGGGAATATATAGCTTTCAGTTTGAAAGTATGTGTAATTAATTCTGCAAGCCCTACTTACTATTCAAGGCTTGTGCATCATTTATCCGAAATATGCTCTATAACACTACGTCTTTTGATTAGGACAATAAATTTGGGTTGTCAGGTAACAGTATATAGGGAACAGAGAACAGAGGAGTGTCCTAACCTATTTGGGTAGAGCTATAATTCCTGAAAAATAGTTAATACCTTACACCAAGCTTGATAAATATTTGCTATCAATACTTGGAGTGTCTCTAGTAGTCAATGGTAAGCTAGATTAAGCTGTTATGATCATTTTTGACCCTGACAATTCTATTCAATAAAATATAGATCTAATTTAACCATTTTTGTTGACGATGTTATACTATTTCTCAAAAGTCTTGCTATACTTGGGAGCTGGCAAAATTGCTTTTCTTCATAACCAAAGTTACTAAATATCAAGCATTTGCTCGAACTAATAATATTTATAAGTATAAAATTCAAATATAGCAAAGTTTCTAGTAATTGGTATTATTAAAACACATAATTTTGAGGACTTTTATAGATAAAAATATGATACTAACAATTTTTTATTTGACAAATAACCTATAGGAAATAGAAAAAAATGGCAGGTTCAAACAAACTAGCTTCATGGAAAATAGAACTCGATCAAAACAATGACATATTTGTTTTCATATCCTTAGAAGCAGAAAATAGTTTTCAAAATCAAACAGTAACTACGAACAAAAATATTAATAGATTACAAAGTGATTGGTCTGGTTATTGTGATGAATTAGACCCTTACTGATTTCTAATTCAATAGTTTTAAAGTTTCTCAAACTAATATTATAAGTATAAGACAAAAAACGACTACTACGGAGGTAAAAATGTCAAAAATTGGTCTTTTTGTCGGTAGCACAACAGGTAAAACTGAAGAAGCTGCAGAAATGATTCAAAAAGAATTTGGTGGTGACGAAATAGTTACTATTCATGATATGAATGAAGTAGATCCCGAATCTTTATTGAAATATAAAATATAATTATTGGCAGTCCTACTTGGAATATTGGTGAACTACAAAGTGACGGGGAAAGTTTCCAGGAGGAACTAGATAATATTGACTTCAAGGGCAAAAAAGTAGCCTATTTTGATACCGGTGATCAAGTAGGATATGCGGAGAATTTTCAAGATGCCATAGGTATTTTGGAGAAAAAAATCTCTAAGAAGGGAGGTACTACTATTGGCCATTGGCCTACAGATAGTTATGAGTATAATGATTCTAAAGCAGTCAAAAATGGCAAATTTATTGCTTTAGCTTTAGATGAAGATAATCAGTCATAATTAACAGAAGAACGGATCAAAGAATGGGTAGCACAAATGAAAAAAGATTTTGGGGTTTAGTCTGATTTAATCAGCCAAGTTCTCAGATTTAACTAAAGTTGATTAATTCAGAGCAATTCCTTGAACTTTAAAAACTTCTAAGAGAAAGAAGCTTTCTGGGAAAAACGGAAATAATTTTTGAGCAATATCTAGTTGTCAATCAAAAAAATATACTAGAAAACCTCAATATATGTTTCCAATTTCAGATACTTCCTTCTCCGAAAATTATCGTTTACTCAAAAGTTTATTTATTAGTACCTTAATAATTTAGGAGAATCAAGAGCAATGTCTAAAATTCCAGATGTATTGTGGTTAAATACTAGCCCTAGTTTACAAGTTTTTAATCAGCGATTAATTCGTTACTTATCGAAAAAAGTTTTAATTGCAGAATGGGATTATTTCCAAACTCCTGACGAACCTTGTATGCTAGATATAGCTGTCACTTTACTTCATGATTATCTTAAATCTATAAATAAACCTATTCATCTTATTGGTCATAGTACAAGTGGATTAGCAGGATTAATATATGCTCGTAAATATCCAGAAAGAGTAAAATCTTTAACCTTATTATCTGTAGGTGTTCATCCCACAGTTGATTGGCAAGCACATTATTATGTACATCGTCATCTTTTACCTTGTAGTCGTGAAATAATTTTGGGGAATATGGTAAAAAGCTTATTTGGTCAACAAGGTAGAAAAATCACTCAAAATTTAGTTAGAATATTGGAGAGAGATTTAGATTTATCTCCATCTCCTCATTCATTATTAAAACGCCAAAGTATGGTTCCAAGAGAGGCTCCTGTACCTTTAATGGTATGTGGCAGCTATGATGATGCAATTGTCGATCCTAATTTAATTCAAGGATGGCAACCATTTTTAAAACCAGAAGATCGGATTTGGGAATGCCCTGAAGGTGGTTATTTTTTCCATCATTTTTCACCTCTAAATGTAGCACAACCACTTCTAGAATTTTGGCAAGAAAATAGCCTAGTTTTATCGGATATCACCCCACAAGCAATAGCAAGTTAAATGTTCTAAGTACCTCGACAGAATTAATTGTGAATTTTTGATTGCTCTGTCATAGGGCTATCAAAAATTCACAACAAATTTATATACAAATAATTTTGCTTACCTAGTTATTAGATCTCTCCAGAAAAGGTTCTCAAACCCTTATACTACCGTTCAAAATCGGTAGTCTATTATAAGCATTAAACTAGGTCACAGTCAGCTCTCAGCTTTTTAAGACATGAAACAAGCATTCGCTTAATATCTACTACATTTTCAACCAGAGCAATTGAAAAACAAGAACGACGAGGTTGGATTTGTTAACTAAGGGTAATGAAGCTGATAGTTGATAAAATAGTTCCTCTGTAACAGGCTAACTGATAGTTGAATGCTTACGTTCTATTACTGATATTTGCATAGTAGTTAATCAGAATATTATCATTGCTAATTAGTTACTGATTTTATGAAAACAAATAGTATTAGGACTTACCCAGGCGAACCTAGAAAACTGATGTTACACACCCTATATCTGAAGCCCTTGATATTTCGTTCTCAACTAATCCCTGAAACTATTGACATATCGTTTGGCTCCATAACATTAGTAAGTAATATCAAATCTTAATAATGAGTTTTTGTAGGTCTCCCTCGAACAGAGTAGAAGGAAACAATATCAGGAGTGGCACTATGGCACTAGAGTTATACCAATTATCACAAACTTTACTATACTTGGATTTTCTATTTCTAAATATTATTTGTTGGAGTAAATAATATTTAGAATCGTAACTTCGGTTATGAAGGAAAGTTATTTTTGCAAGCTTCCAAGTATAGCAGGACTTTTAAGAATTGGTATTACTAGGGTTAAGTTAAGGATTTTTTTGTAGTTCTGTAATCTAAAAAGCTCATCTAATGGTTCCTAAGTATAATAGTTTTGGTCTGATCTGAACTGTATTGGATTATATATAATATATTTAGCGATCGCTTCAGTTTTTGGTTATTGATACTACCAAATGCCTAGGCAAAATTAAGTACCTAATTTTATTACTAAATCACAGGTAATATATACCTTTTATCGTCAGGATTCAGGTCCCATGGAAAAGTCTATAAGTTTTGAAGGATAAGCATTTCCGGTAATTACTTCCCAAATTATATTCTCAATTATCAATCGCTAGAAGCTTTTGTTTTCGTTATTATTGAGAATGAGACTATTAAATTGCTGAGTCAGTCATTTTCATAATTCACTCCATGACTGGGTTTGAGAGACCTGAATCCTTACATTTGATCTTAAAAGTATGGGTAATTAATTCTACATAACTACTGACCTCGAACTAGTAGTTTTTCACCAAGTATTAATAGGGTTGAAATTATGATTAATTTGCTTTCAGAAGAGATACTTCACAACCTACCTCGTATCTTTTGCATGATTGTTATTCTATCACTAATTACTATAGGTTTGCATAATTTTTATTTAACGTTTCACTCAGGAATAAATTATGTGAAACGACTGCATCAAATTCCCTGTAGTCGCTGTGCATTTTTTACAGGAGACTATCGTTTAAAATGTACCGTACATCCTTATAGCGCACTTACTGAAACAGCAATAAATTGTACTGACTATGAAGCAAATAATAATCAAAAAAAACCGAATTTATATAGGGCTAAGCGCAAGTTAAAAATTAAAAGTTAAAAGTTAAAAGTTATCTCCGAGTCTATGCTTGACCCATAACTTCTATAACGTTTGTGGAGCAAGGATTACAGAATTTGTAATTCCTCCTAGATTTCTCCATTTCTCTGTGTAGGGAACCAGGATAGCAAAGTTAGGAGCATTTTTGGGTCGAAAAAAAAGATAGAGAACCAGGAATAAAATCTTTATGGAAAGGATTAAGGCCTTTGTTTGACATAGCTTAGAGTTGGAAGTTGCGAAATCATCTTCAGGCAAAGACTTTAAGATTTTCAAACTTAACGCTAAGGCATAGATATGCGAATGCTGACATTAAGTATAGATTCTGCAACCCACATTCCGCACCACAAATATACTAGAAGAGTATCTTTAAAACTAAGAAGGTGGATTACAGCCTCTGTTATTACTAATAGCTATCAATAGTTTTGTAATATGTATTTTTACATATAAACTTTATAGTTATTATCAGACAAGGCTTTCAATCGCCAGTTTTTAATACTACAATTTGACGTGCGGAGTGTAGGCTGCAGCATAAAAAGGAGAAGAAAAGTGAGCTTAAATTCAGTAATTCCTCCATTCCCTCAATCAAAGTATCATCAATTTAAACGCCATCAACTAATGCCATTGACAAATGTATTATTATGGCGGATAGATACTGGAGTAGTTCGTACTCTAACCAAAAATGAAGAAGAAAATGTCATTCCTTTAGGGTTTTGGGGTCAAGGAGATCTTGTTGGTCAACCTCTATATCCCTTTTATCTTTATCAAGTTGAATGTTTAACTATTGTTCAGGCAAGTATTTTACCAAAGACTTATTTTTTGGCTAGAGAAGTAATGCTTTCTTACATTCAAAGAACTCAAGAACTATTAAAAATTCTTCATTCTCGAAACATGAAATTACGACTACTAAGATTATTAAAATGGTTAGCAGAGCGATTTGGGCATCAACTATCAGAAGGGAGAATAATTAATATTCGCTTAACTCATCAAGAAATCGCTGATACTATTTGTGCCAGTCGCGTTACTGTTACACGACTACTAAATGAGTTTGAAAAGGAAAATAAAATTGGGTGGTCACAAGATAACTATTTAATTCTTTTTAACTAGTGGGACTTACAACAGTTTTCATGTCGGTAGACCACAGTAGGGACGTTGCATGCAACATCCCTACAGAGGAACGGGGAATTGGTAGAGGAGGTAGTTGAATATATTTATCCCTCAATACTTATAGGCTTTTTCATAGGACTTGAATCCTTACTTTTCCTGATGTAAATAACCTTCTAATAAATAATCACAACCAACAGTACGTATGCTAACATTTTCTAACTCTAAAGCCTCCGTCATTTTAGTTAATCCTAAATCTCCTACAGGTGAAGGTGCTGTTTCTCCACCAATAATTTTCGGAGCAATAAAAGCCCAGATTTTCTGTACTGTACTATCAGCGATCGCTCTAGCAGCTAGAGTGCCCCCACACTCCCAAAGTACAGAAAGAAATCCGCGATCGTAGAGATTAGACATTACCACTGCTGGAGTTAAAGTCGAAGTTTCTAAAACCTCCACTCCTTTTTGCCTCAAATATTCCTGAAATTCTCGATTAGAATCTATTTCTGTAAATACTAAAGTTTGAGCTTCACTAACATCCCATAAATTAGCCGCTGTGGGCAAATCTAAACTACGACTCATAACCACCCGCAAAGGATTATCAGCTTGAGTGCTGCGACTCGTCAAAAGGGGGTTATCTCGTCGAACTGTATTGCCTCCAATAATCACAGCATCACAAGCAACCCGTAACTTATGCACTTCACTCCGTGCTTCCTGAGATGTGACCCATGCACTATGGCCTATAGTAGTAGAAATTTTGCCATCAAGAGTCATCGCATATTTCAAAATTCCAAAAGGACAATGATAAAGCATTCGGTAAAGAAAAGCTTCATTCAATTTGCGACATTCTGCCTTCAATACTCCCACCACTACTTCTATACCAGCATCCCGCAACTTGGCTACACCAGTACCTGCAACTAGAGGATTAGGATCAATCATGCCAATGACTACCCTTGCTACACCTGCTGCAATCAAAGCATCTGTACAAGGTGGTGTTCTTCCATAATGATTACATGGTTCTAAATTAACATAAACAGTAGCTCCTCTTGCTTTTTCCCCTGCCTCTCTAAGAGCAAAAACTTCAGCATGAGGATAACCTGCACCAGGATGAAATCCCTCACCCAAAATTTGGCCATTTTGAATGATTACACAACCCACTAAAGGATTAGGAGAAGTCTTTCCTAGAGCGCTTCGGGCCAGTTCTAGACAATGAGCCATAATTAAGCGATCAAGCTGATCTTGATTTTTACTCTCATCAAATTTGAACATCTTCAGATTTTTAGTTTCAAGTTAAACATTAGAGATCTATGAAAAAAATAAGCTACAGGATTTGATGGTAACTGAATCCTTACAAATCCTCTGGATTAAGAGATTTTTTTTGTTATTAGTTTGTTTGACTATTTTAATGCAGCTTTGAGAGCATGCCAGCTTAATAAAACACATTTAATTCTAATAGGAAACTGAGAAACTCCTTGAAATATATTTAGCTTTACTAAATCATTTGAAAGAACAATTTCTCCTTTGAGCATTTGGCGAAATTTTTCTATTATTTCTAAGATTTCTTCTCTAGTTTTTCCTGATAATGTTTCTGCCATTAAATCTGCTGAGGCGATAGTTAATGCACAACCTTTTCCTTGAAATTTTATATCTTCTATAATCTGATTTGTTTGGTTAAATTTTATTGTTAATTCGATACTATCACCACAGATAGGATTATGTCCTATCTGATACTGATGTATTGGGTTAGTTTTGCCTTTGTTTCGTGGTTGTTTAGAACGTTCGAGAATAGTTTGATATTGGAGGTTGCGAAGATGATTTTGGGTATTCATAATAATAATATAGAAGGAAGAAGATAGTTTTTTTCTTTCATCAAACAGCATCAGGTAATTCCATTAAATATATATATTTAAAATATATAAATAGGATTGCTATAATTAAATATATCACAAGTTTGTTAATCTTTCATAATCAGCAAAAGTATCAATATCTATTTCTCCTTTGGGAAAATCAACAGTTGCAACTAGGTGAGAATAATTTTTGATAATTTGCTTAGCACCTTTTGCTGTTTTTAAGTTTAGCATTTCTGGGAAAAATTTAGCACTAAATAAAGCAGGAACTCCAAAAGTATGAGCATATTCACAAGCAACTATTTCCTTACCTTTTAAATAATAAAGATTAATAATTTTTTTGATAATTTGAGTAGAAATAAAAGGTTGATCGCACACCATTAATACTGTGGCAATTAAATTTTTTTTGTTAGCCTTTAGGCTATTAAGACCAACTTTTATCGAAGTATTCATTCCCTCTTGCCAATTACAATTTTTGACAATTTTTACAGGAAAATTCCTAATTTCAGGAAATATCAAATCAGCATAAGCACCCAAGACTACAACAATTGGTGCACAACCAGAATTAACAGCAACTTTTACAGTATTAAAAATCAAACTATACTTTTGATAAATTAATAATTGTTTCGGTTGACCTAAACGAGTTGAAGCACCAGCAGCTAAAATTATAATTCCGATAGATTTATCCATTATTTTCACAGTGAATTGGTAGGTGACGGTGACATAAAAAACCTGCGGAACGGTTAGTTATAACTGCTTGAATTTCAGCGATAATTGCTAAAGCAATTTCTTGGGGATTATCAGCACCAATATCTAGACCTACCGGAGCATATAAATATTTTTTATATTGCTCATCTGCAGGAATTTCTCCTAATAATTTTTCAGTTCTTCTCCGGGGTCCTAATATTCCTAAATAACCCAAAGGCAAGGGTAAAATAGTTTTGAGAATTGTCAAATCATAAAGATAATTATGAGTCATTATAACTGCCACAGTTTTTTCATCTAAAATTATTGATTTTGGTAGTTTTTCATATTCGGAAATAATTATAGTATCAGCTTTAGGAAATCTAGTGGAAGTAGCATAACCAGGGCGACGATCTAATACTGTGACATACCATCCTAATTGTTTAGCAAAATATACTATGGGTATGGCATCGTGACCAGCACCAAATATTATTAGAGATACGGGTGGATGAATGACTTCTATAAAGGCTTCTATATTGTGAGTAGATATCTGAAATGATTTACCTAATTTTTGAGCATTTTTGCTGTGATTTAGTAGTAGTTTAACAAGAGAAGAATCAGTTATTTTGGTAGTAAAATTGCCATTTGGGGATAACATTAAATGATGGTATTCTATAGCTTGATTTTTAAATATTGTTACTAATACTCCTGGTTCTCTATGCTGAAGACAGTCAGCAAGAAATGACATTAAAATAGTTCCATTATCACTCAATAAAGGTTCAATAAAAATATCAACTATTCCTTGACAACCCATTCCTAAACCCCAAAGAATATCTGCTTCGGAGGTAGTGTCGTAGGAAACCAGGCGAGATTTTTTAAAATTCATTACTTCTTGTGCTTGCTCGAAAACGTCACCTTCTAGACAACCACCACTAAGGGAACCGATAATTTCACCTTTGGTACTCATCAACATTCGTGCTCCTGGTCGGCGATATGTGGAACCTGCTACTTTGACAACGGTAGCGAGGGCGATGGTGTCTCCAGATTTTTTGAGTTTGTTGTAGGTTGTAATAATGTCTTGTAATTCTTTCATAATACCCAGGATAATAAATATTTGTTAGAAAGGGAAAAATGCAGAAAAACTAACACATGTAACTATTGTAAGAGCGCCTATTCCCTATTTTCTTCCCTTACTAAAAGATTTTTGTTCAGCAAGCCCTAACTACTTGATCAAGACTTACGCAAGGACACTATATATAGAGCCTGGGTGCGTTACGAAGTCCGCAATTCAAGTCGCGAAATGTTAGCGCAGCTTTGCGTCAGCAAAACACACCCTACCAATAGCGTTCATGCGTAAGTCCTATTTAATCTAGATTACATAAAAATGAAAGTTTGTCTGTTGGTAAGATCAATCAGTAATGCCAATCTTTAAGGAAACGGCGATCGCTACCATCCGAGCAATAACCACTATTAGATGTTTGTTGTCCAGAGAACCAAATCTGCTGCATTTGCTCTCGGTTAATTTCTGGGTCGCGAAGCTGAGATAAGTGCTCAACATATGTTTTATTTGCAGAACTTACGCAGTACCGCTATATATGGTGCATAAATTCGTATTTCCCAGAGATTACCACTACAATTAGTGCCGTTGCGTAAGTCCTGATTTGTTAACCAGAGCTTGCTGAAAAAGACGGTAGTCCTGTAGATGTAGTGATATTCATAAGTAAACCCCTTTTACTGTCAGGAGTCTAACTGCAAAAATCACTACTTGTACACCACTACCAAAAAGACAAAGAAGAGCAAACCCTGAGTAGAGGCAATTTATGAATTGCCCCTACAAAAGTTAATTTTTATAACTCACCTAATTCCGCTGTCATACTAATTACTGTTTCCACAGTTTTACCAGGTTCAGCAATTAATAAATGTTCAGCAGTATTCATCGCATTCCGAGGACCAGTCCAAGGTTCTAAACAATAAAAATCCTTACCTTTTACCGTCCAAAAAACTAAAGTCGAGTAATTACTATCATAATTAATAGTTAACTTTAAGTTCCGACTTTTATCAGTTACTATAGCTGATTGTTTTGACAAATTAACAAACGCCCAATCAATTTCTTCAGAGTTAAAATTAAACACTCCAGGAAAAGTATTAACAGTTAGATCCCCTTTCAGTTTATACTCATTGGAAGGTAAATTAAACTCTAATTTACTCTTATCACTAACAGCAAAATAAGGGTGAATACCTGTAGAAAATGGCATAGGTTTTTGAGATAAATTAGTATGAGCATATCGCATTTCTAGAGTATTACCCCGCAATATATAGGTATAATTCAACTCAAAATTAAATGGATATACTGCAAGAGTTTGATCATTACTACGAAGAGTCACGGTAATGCTGGCGCCATCCTCCGCAGACTGCTGTGTAACTTCCCAAGGAAGGGTACGAGCAAAACCATGTTGCTTAAGTTTGTAAGTTTCTCCGTCTAAGGAGTAGGTATCCTCAAGTAAGTTCCCACAAATAGGAAATAATAGAGGGATACCACCGCGCACCGAAAGAGTGGGGTCAGCAAAACGTTCCTGATCCATGTAAAAAATTTTGTGGTCTTGAGTGCGCCAGTCAGTGATCATGCCACCTCTTTCAGGGACAACAACAACTAGAGACTTAGTAGGTTCATCAGAAAGAATGTAGGGTTGATTTTGTCCAACGTTAGTAGGCATAGATAATTTTCCTTAAACAACTGCTATTAAGATCTCACACCTTCTTGAAAACTAGACAAAGCTAGATATTTGCCATCGGTGACTGCAAATGATTTCATTACTCACCTGTTTCAATGTGTACTTGCTTGTGAAAGTTGATATTCCGCCCACCAACTATGGGTTAGGATACTCTCAAGGGTTTTCCTCCACTGAAAAAGTTGAGTTCTCTGGATACGGTGTAGTTTAATACAACTAGTAACTCATTGCCTATGACTTCAATGTAGCAAAAAGTTAGCATTTTGAGCAGACAAGACTAGATGTTCCCATACTCCCCTACTCTTCTACTTGATCATAGGACTTACCCATAAACGCTATTTGTAGGGTATGTTTTGCTGACGCCAAGCGGAGCGAACGCTTCGCGACTTGAATTGCGCACTTCGTAACGCACCAAGGCTCTATATATAGTACCTGTGCGTAAGTCCTGTCTCATTCTTCCACTTCTCTACCCGCTCCCAAACCTTGTCCCATAAATTCGAAGTATCCCCATCAAACCATTCAATTTCTGGATACCCTCGAAACCAAGTGCGTTGTCGCTTGGCAAACTGACGAGTATGTAAAACTGTTGCCTCGATCGCTTCAGTCAAAGAAATATCTCCTGCCAAATATTGTTTCATCTCTGCATAACCTAAAGTATCTAATAATGGCAACTCCTCGCCATATTTTTCACACAAAAATTTTACTTCCTCCACTAACCCAAGTTCTACCATTTTCTCAGTCCGATGACGAATACGTTCCCCCAAAACTTCTACATCACAGTCTAGCCCTATTTGCAAAATTGGATAATTTGGAGGGTTTTCTCCCTGCTGTTGAGAAATTGGTTTCCCACTCACATAAAATACTTCCAATGCTCGTAAAGTTCGCACTATGTCATTAGGGTGAATTTTCTCAACAGCAACCTGATCAACCTGCTGCAACATTTCGTAACATTGTTTTTGGCCTAAATTTGCTAGTTGCGATCGCAACTTTTCATTAGGTCCCACTCTAGGAATTTTCAAACCCTTAACTATTGCTTTAATGTATAAGCCGGTACCTCCCACCAATAATCTTGGGAAGACCACATTAGTTTGATAAGTGGAAAGATGAACAATTAACCTTTGCGCCTGTTCCTGATATTCTGCTAAAGTGAGGATATCTGTAGGTTCACAAATATCTATTAAATAATGAGATACTAATTCCTGTTCTTTTACAGTTGGTTTTGCAGTTCCAATGTTAAAATGTTTATACACTTGACGGGAATCTGCACTTAGAATTACTGAACCTAGTCTCTGGGCCAAATACAAGGCTAATCCAGACTTACCCGTAGCAGTTGGCCCGCAAATAGTAATTAGAGAAAAGTCCAAAGTCAAAATTAAGAGAAATTATTAGTTGACCTATATTATTTTATTTGACTTTTAAGTTTTGTAGTCTACACTTTGTGAAAACTGTTATAATCGCGCAAAAAGATCTTTAAAACCTACATTCTGCATATCAACACGTAGTACAGAAAATCAGGAGTCAAAACTCAGGAGTGACGATCAAATATAGAATTCCCCATTACTAGCCCATAAATTCTCATATATTCTATATAACTAGGACTTACCCATTGACAAATTTTAATTAATATGGATTAGGAATGAGAATTTATTAACCTCCAGATTTCCTGTACAGAAACCTTTGAGTGCAATACTCAAGCGCTAATATTTGTGGATCATATTTTCTTCTCATTCCTTAAGGAAGATCATGCATTCTAGCCATTAACGATTTTAGTTTGGCAGTTATCTTTCTAAGGCTATCACCTATCAAAGATTGGCCAAATGTCTGAAAAAATACTAAATTTGGCGTATACACATTTTGAATTTTCTGTCAATGCTTAACTCCTAATAACAATCCTAAAATAATTATGTAAAATCAGATGTTTTCTTAAAAAATAACTCCAATTCCCGTTTCTTCTACCTTCTGCCTCCTGCCTTAAAGCAGCTCATCTTTCTCACAAATCAGATAGGATTGCTATAGCTCTCAAATTTAGTTCGTGCTGCGAATATATGGGCGAATGGCCATTAACTCTTACTACTGACTCCTAACTCATAATTTTCAAAACTACAAACTAAAAACTGATAACTGAAATGACTTACACCTATCAATACTATCTGCACACCCTAAAGAAATTTATCCTCAAAATACCCTAGAGTCGCTTTTAAGGCTTTTATGATATAATTTAGGAGAAAAATTTCATTTATTAACGAAAGTTAGTATTAAAGCCACTATTGGGAGATATATTGCTATGGCTAGCAACAGTTACAGCGCTGAACAAATACAAGTTCTGGAAGGTCTCGAAGCAGTACGTAAGCGACCGGGAATGTACATAGGGACCACAGGGCCTCGTGGACTCCATCATCTAATCTACGAAGTTGTTGATAACTCCATTGATGAGGCGCTAGCTGGTTATTGTACCCACATTGAAGTTGACCTCAATAAAAATGGTTCTGTAAAAGTCACAGACGATGGTCGAGGTATTCCGGTAGATACCCATTCTAAAACAGGTAAGTCTGCTTTGGAAACAGTTATGACTGTTCTCCACGCTGGAGGTAAATTTGGTGGAGGTAGCTATAAGGTTTCTGGGGGATTACACGGTGTGGGGGTTTCCGTGGTTAATGCCTTATCCGAATGGGTAGAAGTAACGGTCTGGCGTGGTAAAAAGACATATATCCAAGGTTATGAGCGTGGCAAACCTACTGGGGAATTGAAATCTAAATCTAATAAACAAAAGTGCACAGGTACATCAGTACAGTTTCTACCAGATCAGGAAATTTTTACTACAGGTATTGAATTTGATTATAATACCATAGTTGGTCGTCTGCGAGAGCTAGCATATCTGAATGCAGGTGTCAAGATTACGATTACAGATCACCGCCTGGAATTACTTAAAAGTGATGAACCGCGAGTAGAATCTTATTGTTATGAGGGTGGTATTAAGGAATATGTCACCTATATGAACAGGGAAAAACAGTCTTTGCATGAAGAGGTAATTTTTGTGCAAGGGGAAAAAAATGACGTGCAAGTGGAAGTAGCTTTGCAATGGTGTGTGGATGCTTTTAGTGATAATGTTCTGGGTTTTGCCAACAATATTCGGACTGTTGATGGCGGTACTCATTTGGAGGGGTTAAAAACTGTTTTAACTAGAACAATGAATGGTATTGCTCGAAAGCGCAATAAACTTAAAGATAATGATGCAAATTTAGGTGGTGAAAATGTTCGGGAAGGGTTAACAGCAGTTATTTCTGTAAAAGTTCCAGAACCAGAATTTGAAGGTCAAACTAAAACTAAGTTAGGCAATACTGAAGTCCGGGGTATTGTTGATTCTTTGGTGGGAGAGGTTTTAACTGAATATTTAGACTTTAATCCTCAAGTTGCTGATGCAGTTTTAGAAAAAGCTATTCAAGCTTTTAAAGCAGCAGAAGCAGCTCGTAGAGCGAGGGATTTAGTGAGGAGAAAATCTGTTTTAGAATCTTCTCCATTACCAGGAAAACTGGCTGATTGCAGTACAAAAAACCCTGAAGAATCTGAGATATACCTTGTGGAAGGTGATAGTGCTGGTGGTTGTTTTATTGGTGAACAAAGTATTGCATTGGCTAATGGGCATAATATTAGTTTTTCGGAAATAGTAGCTGAACAAGCTGAGGGTAAAGAGCATTTTTGTTACACAATTAATCAAAGTGGAAATGTCGCAATTGAAAAGATAATTAATGCTAGAATAACTAAGAAAAATGCCCAAGTTATCTTAATAACTTTGGATAATAATGAAACTATAATTTGTACTCCAGACCATCTTTTTATGCTTAGGGATGGTAGTTATAAATCAGCAGCTTTATTAACAAGAAATGATTCTTTGATGCCTCTGTATCGAAAGTTATCTCAAAAGAAAAAAACTGGTCAGGAATTAGATGGTTATGAAATGGTTTGGAACCCTCAAAAAGAAAGTTGGATTTATACTCATTTGTTAGCAGGAGTATATGAGTCAGCAGATGGGGACTATGGTCATTATGTTGGTTTTAATAAATTCAATAATAATTCTACCAATATTCAGGAACTGCAAACTGAGGAAGACTTGGCATGCCAAAGGGCAAATCTTGAGTTCACATATCGCTGTTCTGAAGAAGATGAATTTTTAGAACAGGATACCATTCGTAACTATAATCATCGGGTTGTTTCTATTGAACCCCTAGAAGAACGGTTAGATGTTTATGATCTTGAAGTTCCCAATACTCATAACTTTGCCTTAGCTAGTGGAGTTTTTGTTCATAATAGTGCTAAACAAGGTCGCGATCGCCGTTTTCAAGCTATATTGCCGTTACGGGGTAAAATCATCAACATTGAGAAAACAGATGATGCTAAAATCTACAAAAATAATGAAATTCAATCAATGATTACAGCTTTGGGTTTGGGTATCAAAGGGGATGAGTTTGATGTTTCTCAACTGCGCTATCATAAGGTGATTATTATGACTGATGCTGATGTTGATGGTTCCCACATCCGCACGTTATTGTTAACGTTTTTCTATCGGTACCAACGGGCCTTAGTAGACCAGGGCTATATCTATATTGCTTGTCCCCCATTGTATAAAGTGGAGCGGGGCCGGAGTCATTATTATTGTTATAGCGATCGCGAACTGAATCAACTGATTGCAAATGAGTTTCCTGGGAATGCTAACTATACTGTCCAACGGTTTAAGGGTTTGGGAGAAATGATGCCACAGCAGTTATGGGATACAACAATGAGTCCTGAAACTCGGACTTTGAAACGGGTGGAAATTGAAGATGCTGCGGAGGCGGATCGGATCTTTACGGTGTTGATGGGCGATCGGGTGGCGCCGAGGCGTGAGTTTATTGAGACTTACGGACCAAAATTGAAGATTACTGATTTGGATATTTGATCCGTTAGGGTGGGCAAATGTGAGTTGATGTTGGATGGTTTAACTTAACATTTGCTTACTCTAGAATGGCGCTCTGCTTAATTGATGAGGCGATCGGCAGTATCATTAACCAAAGCGTGGTCAAGAGAAACAGATATTTTAAGTACGCAGCAAATGACACTTACAAAGAATGTCAAGAAAACACTTATGATGAATATGAAAAAAACTAATAGCTATGATAAGTGTCTGCTAGAAGTTTCTTCTGATGCGATCTATCAAGAAAATTGTCCACAGGAAGATTTTTACGATAGCAACTATTTCACAGATACTTGTTAAGACGAATAGAATTTCAGTAGTAACGGTTACAATAATTATAGAGTAAACAATAGCTGTGATTATAACTATAATATTGCTGAAACTTCAGAGAGCTATGAGACTACTTACGACGATAGCTGTGATGACAGCAATTATAATAGTTAGGAATGAGAACAAAATCAAGCCGGAGAAAATTAATTACCCTCAAGAGATTTCCCAGGCACAAACTACAAATTTCTGGCCTTATTTAATTTACGTTCCTTACAACAGTTATGTTGAGCAAATTCAGGCATTTCTGTGATCTAATATTTTGTTGTAGTTTGGTGATAAGATGCAATATATTAACTGCTCTATATAATATCCAAACTATGCAAACTACTGACTTTCTGACTCAGCTAAATTTATCCCAACGCCAAGCAGTACAACATTTCTGTGGAGCAATGTTGGTTGTGGCGGGAGCTGGCTCTGGCAAAACAAGGGCGTTGACTTATCGTGTGGCCCATCTAATATATCATCATCGGGTACATCCAGAAAATATTCTGGCGGTGACATTTACAAATAAAGCTGCACGAGAAATGAAAAACCGTATTGAGAGATTGTTTGCTCAACAACAGGCGGAAGCAAAATATGGTAAACCATTTTCAGCTTTGACACAGGAAGAACAAACAAGGTTGCAATCACATATCTACAAAAATATTACGAGGCATTTATGGATGGGAACGTTTCATAATCTTTGTGCTCGTATTCTGCGATTTGATATTAACAAATATCAGGATGAAAAAAAACGTCGTTGGGATAAAAATTTTTCTATATTTGATGAAAGTGATGCTCAAAGTTTAATTAAACAAATTGTTACTAAACAGCTAAATTTAGATGATAAAAAATTTGATCCACGTTCTGTCAGATATGCTATTGGTAATGCTAAAAACCAAGGAATGTCACCTCTAGAATATCAAATAGCAGAGCCAGATTATCGGGGACGGGTAATTGCTGAAATCTATGAAATTTATCAAGATAATTTAGCTGCGAATAATGCTCTTGATTTTGATGATCTAATTAGAATACCTGTAGAATTATTTCGGCAAAATGAGCAAATATTAGCTTATTGGCATCAACATTTTAATCACATTTTAGTGGATGAATATCAAGATACTAATCGGACTCAATATAATTTTATTAGATTTTTAGTCACTAATGGTGAAGACCCTAGATATTTTAATAACTGGGAAAATCGTTCTATTTTTGTAGTGGGAGATGTAGACCAATCTATTTATTCTTTCCGTATGGCAGATTATACAATTTTACTGGATTTTCAGAATGATTTTGGCGATGGTTTGCCTGATGAAAATACCCAGACAATGATTAAGTTGGAGGAAAATTATCGCTCACGGGAAAATATTCTGGAAGTGGCAAATAAGTTGATTGAAAATAATACTCAACGCATTGATAAAATTCTCAAACCAACCAGGGGTTTAGGGGAAGAAATTTATTGTTATAAGGCTGAAGATGAGCTAGAAGAAGCAGAGTTTATTTGTAGAAAAATTGAGGAAATTACAGACCAATATTCAGAGTTAAATTTAGGCAGTTTTGCTGTACTTTATCGAACTAATTTTCAGTCACGTCCCCTTGAAGAAAAGTTAATTCATTACAATATTAAATATGTAATCATTGGGGGATTGAGATTTTATGATCGGAAAGAAATTAAGGATGCTTTGGCTTATTTGCGATTAATTGCAAATCCTGCTGATACTGTTAGTTTACTCAGAATTATTAATACCCCAAGAAGGGGAATTGGCAAGACAACTATTGATAGTTTATTAAATACTAGTTCAGAGATGGGAATACCTTTGTGGGAAATTATTAATGAGCCAACTTCTGTTAATGCTTTGGCAGGTCGTTCATCAAAAGCCGTGAATAAATTTGCTGAGATAATTCAACATTGGCAAGATCAGGTACAAGATTTGACTGCTCTAGAAATTGTTGAGGGAATTTTGGAGGATTCTGGTTACATTGAAGATTTAAAAAAACAGGGGACGGAAGATGCGGATAATCGACTGGCAAATTTAGGAGAATTATGTAGTGCTGTAGCTCAGTTTCAAGACGATAATGAAGATACACATTTAGAAAGTTTTTTGGCAAATGCTTCTTTGGCTTCTGATTTAGATAATATCCAAGATGGGCAGGAAGCTGTATCATTAATGACTTTACATTCTGCTAAAGGCTTGGAATTTCCAGTGGTATTTCTGGTGGGTTTAGAACAAGGTTTGTTACCTCATTTTCGGAGTATAGATGACCCTTTATCTTTGGAAGAAGAAAGGCGACTTTGTTATGTAGGTATCACCAGAGCGCAAGAACAATTATTTCTTTCTTATGCAATTAATAGACGACAGGTTTGGGGAGTACGAGATGCTACAGTTCCATCTCAATTTTTGGGAGAATTACCTAGAGATTTAGTTAATACTAATGCTATGAAAAAAGTAATTTATCGGTCAAAATCTCAAAGCAAAAAGAAACAAAATACTATTGTCAAAAAATCGGTAAGTAATCAAACAAAAAGTTGGCAAGTAGGGGATACAGTGATGCACGAAAATTTTGGTGTGGGGTTGGTGACAAATATTTTGGGTGAGGGAAAGAAGATGAGTTTAGGTATCAAATTTGGTAAGAGTAAAAAAATTATTGACCCAAAAACGGAATTAATGGAAAAGTTGAATGAAAATGGGGGGTAAGTATAGCAATCCTAAATCATTATCAGGACTTACGCACGGGCACTACGCGAGGGTGAGGACGAATGCCATTCGCCCCTACATATGGCGTTTTCAAGGTAAAGCATGGGTAAGTCCTGAAAACAAGCAGTGTAGTCTAAGTTTATGAAATTTTCTTAGAAGGTTTCTTTTCGAGGTAAAAGCCTATGATAGTCTATATTTGAGCCTATTTTTTACTGTTTTTTTGTGTAAGTCCCGTTAGTTGCTATTTAGCAGCCGTGTCCAGATTTACTGATTCTGTCAACTTCGGTTTTCCTTCTTCAGACCCAATACTATTATCAATGTCAAAAAATAATACTATACTTCCAGGACTTACACATACACAGGACTTACGCAAAATATGACAATATACACCATCTGTAGGGGTTAACGGCCGTTAACCCCTACTAGATATAATGGTTCTGCGTAAGTCCTGTATAAATAAGAAACCCAGTTTATTACCATACAGGACTTACGGAAGGGCACTATATATAGAGCCTTAGTGCGTTCAAAGTGAGCGTTTCACGTCGCGAAGCGTTCGCTCCGCTTGGCGTCAGCAAAACACACCCTACCAATAGCGTTCATGCGTAAGTCCTAACCATAATTATTGTGGCTCAAATAGAGCAATGTTTTTAACGATAAGTTCACAAATAGTGAAGGTCTCTTATCCCACCCTACTCACTAATCTTAAGAAAATGCTAGGATTAAAACAATTAACCTAATTTCTAAATTCTAAATTATGTTTCAATATCTTCTAGCTTTGATCGCAACTGGAATCGTTGGTTATACAGTTAACTCCTCTATAAAAGTTATTGGTCAAGGGGATGAAGCTTTAGTAGAACGCTTAGGTAAGTATAGGCGTACTTTAAAACCAGGGCTTCAGTTTATTTTACCCCTAGTAGACAAAATAGCTTACGTTGATACAATTCGTGAACGGGTTTTAGATGTTCCCCCTCAGTCAGTTATTACTAATGATAATTTGACTTTGCAGGTAGATGCATTAGTGTACTGGCGGATCATAGAAATGGAGAGAGCCTATTATGAAATTGAAGATGTAGAAAATGCTATTAAAGAGATTGTTTTAACTTCTCTGCGTTCTCAAATTGGTCGCTTACCATTACAACAAATTTTGTCTACAAAAGATGAAATTGATAAAGCTTTGCTGAAAAAATTATATGAAGCAACTTCTAACTGGGGAGTCAAGGTGATTCGTGTTGAGATTCAGAATATTATTTTTCCTGAAAATTTGCGAGCAGCAATGGAGTCGGAAAGGGTGGCTTTAAGTCAGAAGCAAGCTGTTCTTTGGAAAGTTCAAGCAGAAGCAGAGTCTATAAAGCTTCTTTCCGAAACTTTAAAGTTGCCTCCAGACAGTCCGGAATTTATACAGTTTTTGATTGCTCAAAGATATATGGACACTAATCAGAAATTAAGTGAAAGTCCTAATTCTAAGGTAGTATTTATGCACCCGAAAAGTTTGTCAGAAGGAGTGGGTGAATTAATTGGAGAAAATTATGATGGTTCTGGAATAGAACTGAAAAAAATTGATTGATATCAACTCAAAAGTAATAGACTGACACACCCAGAACTTACGTAAACCAACCAATAAATCCGGTTTATGGCTCTAATTAGGGCTTGCTGATTAAATCTAAAAGCGTTGGCACATAAAGGTATTAGCCTTTTTTTTTGTTGAAAAAAGTGCCTGCTTTTCGCTCCTTCAAGCTGAAAAAGTTAGTATTTTGGGCATTCCCATGGCAGAAAAATCAAGGGACAAATATATCCGACTCTCCCTCCTAGGAAGGTTTAAGGATGGGTTCTCCTCCACGTTCGGGGTTAGGGGTGGGTACATTTCCTGTTCCTCTGTAGGGACTTTGCATGGAACGTCTCTACTGCCTCCTGGGAGGGGTTAGGGGTTCACAGGGGTAGGTTTCTTGTACAAAAAAACGGTGAAAGCCATAGTAGACCGATACACCTTAAACCTACATTGCGCACTACATATGTAGCACATTCAAGAAGCAATAGGTCAGTCCTGATCATATCAGGACTGACGCCAAGGTAGCATATATAGAGCCTTGGTGCGTTACGAAGTGTGCAATTCAAGTCGCGAAGCGTTCGCTCCGCTTGGCGTCAGCAACACACACCCTACCAATAGCCTTCATGGGTAAGTCCTATAGTCATTCCGAATAAGAATGGGAATTTTTTTTAGCCGAAACCCTTTCACAGCAAGAAAACCTTGTCTCAATCTAAACCAGAATGACTATAAATATAAAAACCCGTCTCAATGGCAAAGTTTTTTTTGGAGGATTACTCAAAATTCTCGTTACAAAAACAACTAATGCAGCTGATTATCAAGGCCAAAGATTCTAACGTCCGCTTAATGTTAACCATTCTTCAGGAAGCATATTAGCAACTAGATCAAAATTACCATTACCATCAGGTTTAAGAATGTAAGCTATACCCTGTGGATCTGGATAAATACCAGTAGAAGCTTCAAATAAATCGTCATGACCAACAATTACAATATTTGTTCCTTCTGGAGGGACTGCTGTTAACATTGGGTCTAACCTTTCTTTCATCTGAGCTACTTGTTCAGGAGTATAGTCTTCAGCTTTGGGAAAGTTTAGGTCACCATTTTTCTCGTATTTACCAAACGCTAAATCTGCTGTTTGCCAAGCGCGACAATACTGACTGGAAATCACCTGATCAAAGGGAATAGCATTTTTGCCAAACCCTTCCCCAATATCTTTGGCTTGTTTCCATCCTAACTCACTAAGTACTCTTTGAGTGGAACAGTTACCCATAACTGCTGTTACTTGATCCGCATAATCTTTCTCCGTTTGAGCATGGCGAAAGTAAATGACATAACCTCCTTGTTTTAGAGCATTAAGAAGATTTGTGCCACTGAGCTTATCCTTAAAGTTAGCATTGGCTAATTCTCCCGGAGTCATAGTTTCTGCACTTGCTACAGTTTGAGCATTAGCTTTATCTGTTTTAGCTGTTATATCGTTTGCTGTAGAGCTAGAAGAAGGTGTAAATCCAGTCAAAAGCCCTATGGCAGTTAAAGTTGTCCCACTCACAAGAGAGAAAAATTTATTTTGTAACAATTTAGGCCTCCTACACTTTCTAATTCAGTATTATTTATGACAATTAAGAGCTTAATACAATTGGTAATCATTTTCAATAGATCAGGACTTATATAGAACCACTATATATAGTAGGAGCTAACGACCGTCAACCCCTACAGATGGTCTATATTTTCATATTTGGCGTAAGTCCTGTAGATAACTAATGAATTACTCTCTAGGATAACGTGCTTATCCAAAAAAATGAGTTTCATG
This sequence comes from Trichodesmium sp. MAG_R03, assembly GCA_023356535.1. Classification (GTDB taxonomy): domain Bacteria; phylum Cyanobacteriota; class Cyanobacteriia; order Cyanobacteriales; family Microcoleaceae; genus Trichodesmium. The sequence goes on from JAKQYF010000009.1 coordinate 43,667, forward strand.
AAGCCAGAAGTCAGATAGAAGAGCTCTTGAATTGCAGCGTACAGAAATCAGAAATTGTTTCTGTAACATAGATTTTGAGCAACCTGGCAAAAACATTTGGCCTTAAAAGGTAAGGTTTTTGTTATTTTTTCAGGTCAAGACCAAAACAAAAGCTAAAATTGGCCACACTAAACTTCTAATTAATCAGGACTTACCCAATAGATTACTTTGACAAATGTTTAGAACTTACGCATGAACGCGCTTTGGTAGGGTGTGTTTTGCTGACGCCAAGCGGAGCGAACGCTTCGCGACTTGAATTGCGCACTTCGTAACGGACCAAGGCTCTATATATATTACCTTGGCGTAAGTCCTGATGTTGTTTAAGTTGATGAAATTGGTATAATTAATATTTTCCGGTCTGATTTTGTTTTCATTCCTAAGCAACACCCTTTTTAACTAGCCTAACGATCAAAATCAAGATCTTAACATACTGGTGTTTTTGTACTCAAAGCTTCTTCTAGCCAAACTTTCGGTAGTTGACTTGGCTTTTGAGGTAATTCCATCAGACCCATTTCTGTTAATCGAATCACATTACTGAGAGTTTCGACTAAAGTAGGATCAAAAGAAGTGCCACTGCGATCGCGACACTTTTCTAATGCTTCTCCTAAACTAAGAGCAGCTCGTTTACTTCGTGATTGTGTAAGTTCTTGGAAGTAAGAAGCTAATCCCAAGATTCGAGACTCTATGGGTATCTTTTCTTCTCTGAGACCATCCGGTTTGCCTGTACCATCCCAGCATTCTAAGTGATGAAAAATAATTTTAGTCACATATTCTAACTCTGGCATTGCTGCTAATAACTGACCTCCAAGCACACTCCGTTCCTGCCAAAAACTTAAAGTTGCATCATCTAATTCATCTGGTGTTTTAGTAAATATTTCTTTTGGTGCTGAGGTTAACCCTACTCGAAACAATAATCCGGCTAACCGCAAACGTCGTAAGTTTAGAGTCGCTAAATCTAACATTTGCCCTAAAGTTTCGCATAAAGCCGCTACTTGTAGAGATGCAATGGAATTTGTTGGGTCGCGTTCGTCTACATTCTGAGCCATGCGTAAAAATGCCTGTAATTTGTTAGCATTTATGTTGCGACTAACTCGTAATGCTTGACCTTCTAATTCCCAAAGTTCCCTTGTTTGCTTATTCATAGCTATTATTTGCTCTTGGGAAGTTTGCAGGTAAGAAACTATTCGAGACACTACATTAGTCATATCTATAGGTGAGATCTCTTTAGTAGTGACAATTTCTTGATGTTGTTTTTGAAGAGTATCTGCTAGTGCTGGGTTATAAGGGCGACATCTTTCTACAAGAATTTCGGCAGCTTTAGCTACTAAGGTCTCATCAAAGGTCCATAAACCATAGAATTTTCTCTCTATATCTACAGTTGGTTTGCCGTCGGTTAAATATTCATCTTGAGATAGTTCATAGCAAAGTACCATAGCTTGGTAATTTGGAGCTAGGATAATTAGATTCCATTCATTAACTATACTGTCAGTTGTTTCTAGATTAATTAAGGATACATTATCTAACTGACTTGTAGGATGTTTGGATAACCCACTATCTGGTACTGCTGCTATCATAATATGGCGGCTATATTGAGCTAATTCTTGGTAACGGTCTGCTTCTTGTAAATACCATTTTCCTTGTTGAAATGTTACTAAAACTAATGGTTTAGCATCTGGGTGTTGACTGCTGACTTGTAATATGTGGTCTTCTAAAGCATGACATAGGGCTACTAATGTGTTTTTCAAATAAACTCTGTAACTAGAAGGCAATTTTCCTTCTGGACTGCTTGTTTTAAGTTGATTTAAAGTTGCTTTGGAATCCATTTTTTTTAAATGATAATTATTTTGATCGAGATAGAATTAATTTAGGGTATTTGTTAAATTAGCAAGCTACAAAATTCAGAGATAAATTATGTAAAACTTTCAGGTTTAGCAACCTTGCATAACAGCAAGTATAACTCAGTTTAAAAACATACGAATATAGTATTTAGATTAAACTCACTACCTCTAAAAGCTGGATTGGGTAGTTTTTCTGGGGCTAATCATCCCTGATCAAAAGTTTGAAAAGCTGATTAGTTAGTGCTAATACCTTTTGAATTTTATCTCTTGGCTGCTGGCTCTTCCTTCAAATATTTGTCTTTTTTTCTAGTTATCCTTAATATTAGGATAATTTAGATTTACTATATCTATACAGATTATGATGATTGTGTCAAGTTTTCTTAAATTTTTGTAATAAAAAAACTTATTAAAATGTATCCTAATCATCTATCAAGATTGATTTGATGGGTAAGCTATTAAAGTCTACTTGGGTTCCTTGTATTTCTAATCAGGGTCTTAGGAATGAGAATTAAATAAAGTCCAGATTTTTTTTGAAAGAACTAAGATGATATGGAGTTTTGGCAATTTAACTTGTGTAGATCGTAAAATCCTCATTCCTTAACCCATCATTGAAAAATTGACAAACCACTAATCTAATTTAAGTATACCACTATGGCAGTTTATCAAGACAGGGAAGCATTTATACCCTATTCTCGCAGGGATTTAATAGAACTTTGTATTAAAGATGGTAAATTACCCAATGCTTCTTTACAAAAATTTAGAGATTTTTGTTCTATTATAATGGCTTATTACCATTTTCAACTACATAAAAAACTAGAAAAATTCAAGGAAAACTATGCCCCTTTTAATCCTGATATTAATACTAAATATATTGTTGATTACTCAGAATCACAACTTACGATGATGAAAAGTAAGGTTGTTGAGAATTTTAAAGAAATTCTCGAGCAAGGTAATTATTACCCTATATCTCAGGCCAGTTTAAAACGTGCTTTTCAAGAAAAATCCCTAATTGAAGTTAAAACGAACATCAATTTTGATGATTTTGAAGAGATGATATGTTACTGTCGGGGAGACATATATCAAATTATACAACTCAAGAGATTTTTCCGAAAATTTGAAAAGAAAATTGATATTTTTGAAAGGGTTGCTTTATTAATTAAATGCCAAAATCAAGTTGCTCCTTCTGAAAAATATCTGGAAGAGTCTAATGTGATTCCTAGTAAAATCTATATTTCTCTATATAAAAATATTCCTAAAAATGATATCGAGCTTCTATTTCCTAACATAAAAATTAGTATGACTTTAAAAGACCGTTTGATGTTAGTAGTGCCTGCTATTGGTGCAGCAGTACCTATTGCCATAAAAATTTTACCCCAACTTTTACTAATTATCAGTGTAATTGTCCTTCTACTTTTCGGCCCATCTTATATGGAAAATTTGAACTTAATAGCTAGTCAGGAAGAGATTAAGAATATAACAAGCATTTTAATAGCTACATTATCTTTATTGGTTACTTTAGGAGGATTTTGTTTCAAGCAATATACTCAATATAAAAATAAACGGATTAAGTTTCAAAAGCAGGTTACAGAAACCTTATTTTTCAAAAATATTGCTAATAATTTAGGTGTGTTTCAATGTTTAGTTGATGATGCTGAAGAAGAAGAATGTAAGGAAATTATTTTGGTTTACTATCACTTGCTAACTAGCAATACATCACTTACTCCAGAACAATTAGATAGTAAAATTGAAGCATGGATGGAGCAAAATTTTGATACAAAAATTGATTTTGATATTAATGGTCCTTTAAATAATTTGACACAAATAAAAGGTAAAATTCTCAGTGATGGTAACAATGAAGATCAGATTCCAGAAATTTCATTACTTACCTATGATGAAAATGGTTGTTGTCAAGTTTTATCTATAGATAATGGGAAGAAATTAATAGATTATATCTGGGATAATATATTTCTTTATAGTTAGTGCTAAAATACCTATGTTCTCCAGTTTTTTTTACTACTATAAAACCTGGATTAAGTTAAATTAAACTTTGCCCTTAAGGCTGAGGTTTAATCAAAATTTTAAAGACAATTATTGATTCATCACAAGGAAAGTATTCTGGCCACCTTTCGATCAACTATTAATTTTTATAAATGATTATGGTTTAATGTCATAATCATTTATTCACTACTTAGTAAGTTAGAATTTAGAAGGGTTTTTCTCGGAACGAGGTATACAACAATAAGTCGTTTAAATGCACAAAAGCTTATCTAAAGATGACTAAAGGTAGCTGATTTATTATGGTTTATTAATCAGACTTGATATTACTTACCTAAGCCTCACTATTTTCATCCTTGTCAGTAACTTTAGGAATATAATCAGGACGTTGGGCATTTTCCCAGCCTGCAGGACGTTTAGAATTATACCAAGCAATTGAACCGATAGTTATAGCAGCCAGAAAGCCTACTACTACAACTCCTATCGGAATCCATAGATTGCCTTCTACCATATTAAATCTTCCTCTTATATTTTTATTTGAGCATTATTAATATTATCTCATGCTCTAGAGAAGTTGAAAGAAAAATCTATTATTACTTCCAGACTGGATTAAAGTTAATACCTGTTTAATAAATTGAAAAGTCTTTTTCAGGAGTAGGGGACTCACCCCTCACATCTCCCAGGAGGAAAAGTACGGATGTTCCATGCAACGTCCCTACAGAGGAACGGGGAATGTCTCCACCCCTAACCCCGACCGTGGAGGGGAAATAAAGGTAGTCGGATATATTTGTCTCTTGATTTTTCTGCCTAGGGAGCCCCCAAAACACTAACTTTTTGAGCTCTCAGGACCATTAGCTAGACACTTTTTTCGACCCTAAAATCCTGAAACCTTTATGTATCAATACTTTTAGATTTAATCAGCTAACCCTAATTAGAATCAACAAAAATAGGGAGATTAACTTCTACAGGACTTATACTAATTCTCAAAAGTTTTGCTATACTTAAAAGCTTGCAAAAATAACTTTCTTTGATCACCAAAACTTACGCAGTACCGCTACATATGGTGCAAAAACTTGTCATTTTCAAGTATTGCCACTATAACCAGTGCCGTTGCCTAAGTCCTGATCACCAAAGTTACCATTCTATCTAGTATTTGCTCCACCAAATAATATTTAGAAATAGAAAATTCAAGTATAGCAAAGTTTATGGTAATTGGTATTACGCTAAGGATCTATATATATATAGATCCTTGGTGGGTTACGAAGTGCGTAATTCAAGTCGCGAAGCGTTAGCTCCGCTTGGCGCCAGCAAAACACACCCTACCAATAGCGTTCATGCGTAAGTCCTATTCTAAT
>JAKQYF010000009.1:48993-50289 GCA_023356535.1 Trichodesmium sp. MAG_R03
CTAATAACTGAAGCTTTTTAATGAATAGTCAAGCGATCACAAAGTGGAAAGAAGTTTGACCGCACAAAACTATAGTGAAGATAGGCAAAATTATTATGCACTATGTATAGTGTTGTTTAGTATATAATAATAAAACTTATGCCAAAAAATCAGGTGTCTAGGATGAATCATTATTTTTGACAATAAACATTGACAAAAAACCTGGTTTCTGGGTTAGACTGTGTAAGTCCAGATAACTAACATTACTTAAATATCTAAAAAAATTAGTAAAAATTGTGAATTCAGAAAATCTAAAATTATTTGAAACTGAATATATAGCTGGTAAGCAAGCCTTTGAAAGGGGTCAATATAGTAAATCATTACACCATTTAGAAACTGCCCTAGAAAATATCAATCCTAATTCTCGGTTAGGAGGAGAGACACAAATATGGCTAGTGACAGCATATCAAGCTATAGGCAAAGCTCAAGAAGCTACTGCCCTTTGTAAAAAACTTACTCGGCATTCTTATCTACAAACTCGCCAACAAGCAAAACGTATATTAGCTATTCTGGAAGCACCTGTACTAAAAACCCAACCAGAGTGGGTGACAAAAATTCCTGACTTGGGCGCAATATCTGAGAGTAATGCTAAAGATCGTAGAGGTAGTGGTCTAGTTTCCCAAGTTAAGTCGCCTTCACCAAAACCAAAAAGTCCTCAGTTAGAAGTTGTCGATCCTAGCAAGGTCAATACAAAAGATAATCAGTTTGTTGGGGTGGCTTTAGTATTGATAATTTTGACTTTGAGTGGATTAGTTTTGTTAAGTTGATCTTTTGGAATTTCCGTGAAGTTGGCAAATATTCAATAAGTGATGCACCTATCACAACTGCCCTAATATAGTCTAACACTAAATCCGGTTTATTATGCACAGGACTTACGCAAAGGTCTTATATATATAGTCTTGGTCCGTTACAAAGCGCACTTTTCATGTCGCGAAGCGTTCGCTCCGCTTGGCGTCAGCAAAACACACCCTAACAATAGCATTGATGCGTAAGTCTTAATGTAAACTGGATTTAGTTTAATTAAGCACTTGCTAAAATTTGTAATCTTGAGCGCAACTCAGTCGCCAAGTTTCATCACCAACCACCTCTAAAACTTGTTGATGATATTGCAACAAAGTCGGGCGATGCCCTACACTAATGAATCTATCCCACTAATAGTCAAATGATGATATACTGATAAGTGTTACTCAGTGTATATATTGGGAAAAAAATGGCAGGTAGATTTGAAGGATTAAGTGACATAGAATGGAAGTTATT
>JAKQYF010000090.1 GCA_023356535.1 Trichodesmium sp. MAG_R03
ATTTAGCTATGGCGGTCAGTTCGACCGTGACAGCTTGTGGACTGGATAACGCCGACGTTGCCAGAATGAAGCAGGAATAGAACAGATAATCAGAGATTTATATAGATGATCATAGGTTTCTCAGAACGGCATTCGGAGACAAAAGAACAGGGAATGTATAGAGAAGGTAGTTGGATAGATTTGTCCTTTGATTTTTCTGGCATGGGAATGCCCGAAATCCTAACTTTTTCAGCTGACAACGCTTTTCAAATTGATGAACTACATCGCCATAACCAAAACCTTATAGGGACGTTTTGCTAACGCAAAGCTCCGCTAACGCTACGGGAGATGTTTGCGCAGCATTCCGTCAGGAAAACGCATTTTTGTTATGCAACGTCCCTACTGTGGTCTACCGACATGAAAACTGCTATAAACCACCAAAAAGCTGGTATTTTTTGCCACCATAATAAGACTAAAGCCTTTATCTGTAAATACTTTCATAATTAATCAGCCAGCCCTACTTAAAATGGTGGGGAAATAGCTGAAACCTAGATATATCAATAGAACGGTGAATTCAAACCCTAGGATTTCTTCTGCCTCCTGCCTTCATGCCGCCTCAATCTCTCACTATTGAAATAGGATTGCTATAATTAACTATTGATTGTTTAGCCATTAACAAATATTTAAAATATGACTGAATTTAGTGATTTAAAATCTTTTGTTGATTCCTGGGAAGATAGATTTGTTGAACTGACAGAATTTGACATATTTAAACACAGTCCTAACGGCAATATTAATAGTGACGGAACTGCTGCCTGTTGTGATTCCCCAATTTTTACTAAATATCATCGTTATTTTAAACGGTCAATTGAACCAGGAGTTAGAGATTTAACTATTGCCCTAATTCTGAAATTAAATTGTATAACCTATTCTAGTTGTCAAGGTCATTTCTCTACAGAAGATGCAGGGATGAGACAGAGATATATAGCAGTTATGCCCCGTGATGAAAAAGAATATCAACACTTATTTAATAGTTTTAATCAAATAGCTGAATTGACAAAGGAGAGATTTCCTGATCATCCAGTGAAGGTTATTGTTGGTAATGATAATTTAAAATCAGAGGGAAAAATAACAAAATGTTTGACTTTATTTTTTGTGCCAAATAATGCTGATGAAGCGGAATATTTTCGAGAAATTGAATCTGTTTATGATTATGTTTTACAAAAGGTTAATCAAAGCAAAAATTAGTATTAAATCTGTAGAGTTTAAGCTAGTTATAAAGTCGGAAATTTCAATTGAAATTCTCGATACATAGTTGGATAAAAGATTTATCTAATTGATTCTATTAGACCTCTTCAAAAATTTAAAATAAAATCAATCTGAGTTTTTGTACTCAAGGTAGGATTTTCTGGTAAACTGATAAAATACCAATTTTAAGTGATGTGAAAAAATAAATAAAATTAGATAGCATTATGGTCTGTGATAGTGCCTTATATAGCTAAAAAATTCCAATTAATCTCAAATTTAAAATGGATAACTAGAGTTCCAATGACTTTGAAAAAGGCAAAATAAATAATTTAATTAGACCTGGAAAAAGTAAAAGTTTGCCCGGAAACAGACCCTGAATTTCAAGAAATAACTAGGGTATTTCTTGAGATTGGATATAAATGGTTAGAGCAAAAATGACTTATGCTGGAATTAAACAAAGATGGTTAATTGTTGAAAGTGCAGAGCGCCAACAAAGTGACATCCAGAAATTAGAGTCGAAAATTGAACAAGAAAAAAATCCGGTATTAAAGTTAGCAAAAAAATTAGAAACAACTGGATTTGATACAGTCTAAGGTTAGGACATTTTTAGATTCCTTAACAAGCAGGACTTACGCAACGGCACTATGTATAGTGGCAATATCTTGAAAATAATAATTTATAACACCATATATAGAGTTACTCCGTAAGTCCTGACAAGGTTTTTTAGGACATGAAAGAAGTTAGAAAGTGTCCTAACGTCTTTTTGTACTGCTATACATAATGAAGCGCGGAATGTGAGTAATAAGAGTTTTCCAATAGCCAAATATTTAACCTCCTTTAAGATTAGCCACGGAAGGCCAGGTATACTTACCTTTCAGTAGTCTTGACTAGCCAACGAGACTGATGTAAAGTATTCAGAAGTATAACAAGCGATAACCGAGACTAGATAATGAGACAACAGAAAGATTTAGGTAGAATATTACTTTTATTAGCAGTGTGGGGTGGTGCTGATGAGCGAATTATTAGAAAAGCTTATTCTCAAGATAGTACGTATATTTGGATGGGTATCGGAATTGTACTCATTACCCTTTTTGGGGTAGCGAGTGGTGGATACGCTCTGTTCACTGTTTTTGAAAACTATGTAGCAGCTTGTTTGGGAGGGCTTGCTTTTGGTCTTAGTCTCGGATACTTAGACCGTTCTATCATCTCAAGTATTCGCAAGAAGGAGAAACCAAATCTTCTTGAGAGGCTCGTCAGCCCCGTAATTTCAATAACGAAACTTTTTATCTCTGCCGGCATAAGTATGATAGTTGCAACACCTCTACAGGTGAAAATTTTTGAGCAGCCAATTGAAGAGAAACTTCAAGAAATCAGGACTCAAAAAGTCGCTAAATATAGGGAAGGGTTCGAGAAACGTAGTCGGCCTGAACTCGAAAAGTTAGAGCAGGAGAAAGCTCGATATCAGGAAGAAATTGACAGGCTCAACAAACGAGCTGATGCGGCAAGCGATAACTTTTCCCAGGAAGTCGATGAAGGAAATGCAGGTATTGGTCGCGCTCGCGGTCGTGGTCCTGTTGCGGAAGAGTTGAAAAGAATAGAAGAGGCTAGAAAACAAGAGCGCGATGAAGGCGTTAAAAATGCACAGCAAGAGATAGACAATATAGAGAAGGAAATTACATCAATTAAGTTAGAGATAGACCGAGAAGTTGGCAATTATGACGACACAGTCAAGGAGTCAACAGATATACTTTCTCGACTGAATGCACTGTTCAGCATCCAGAAGTCAGAACCCCCTCTCTTCTTCGGTATGGGAGTTGTTGCACTAACAGGTTGGGGTATCACCCTATTTTTTGTGGCATTGGACGGAACAACCATCACCGTAAGATTGTTGTCACCGCGTACTCCTTATGATGAAATATTGGAGGATGAAGAGAAGAAAAATGTCAAGTTCAGTAAGGAGGTAGAAGAGAAAAGTTTTGAGGTGGATCGTGAAATTGCAATAAAAGAGATTGAGGTGGAACGTAACAGAAGAATGCAAAGTGTTTACTATCTGTTGAATGCCGAGTGGCGGCAAAAAGAAATGGCAGCTAATAATTTACCAGAGGTTTTGAAGGAGGAATTAGATGAGAAGCTAGGCTCTAAGACGCTGAGTGCTGAAGATAAGAAAAACTATTTATTGAACATCGTGATGTCGGGATTTGATACTGACTTTTCTTTACAAGAGTTCGTTAAGACTGGTAAATCGAAAAAAAAAACGCGCAGGCTGAATAATTTATCGACTGAAGCTTCTCGTTCACTAGCTAGCCTTAAATCTGCTCTAATCTCCTCATATCATCTTTCTAAATCAGCATATGGAATAGCGAAGAAGGTACTCCTTTCAGCTTCACAGGGGCTTCTTGACATAGGGAGGCGCATCAAGCGGTCTCGGACTAAAACGACGGTCTTAATTTCTTCTTTCCTATTCCTATCAACGTTTACGATAGTAGAAGTCTTTACAGTCTCTCGCCGGTATGATGCTCGATATATTCCGTACCCAAACAATATTAACTCTCCAATAATGCTTGATAGAAATGGAAAGCCAATAATAGATCAGTACGCTCATGTACTTGAGGAAGAAAAAACATTGGACGAATTTCCAGATATCCTCGTTAAGACTGTGTTGGTTTCTGAAGATAGGGCTTTCTTCGATCACTGGGGTGTCAGCTTTCGGGGGTTGGCCCGTGCGGCATTCCGAAGTATCTTAGGAAACTCGCAAGGCGGTAGCACAATAACTCAGCAGACCGTAAAAAAACTATTTATCGAGCCATATTTTGAAGATAACTTTGACGATGACTCCAAGAACTGGGGTGCATTGCGGCACAAGGCGAGTAGTGTGAGGAAAAAGATCCATCAGATAATCCTGGCTATCATGCTCGAGGGGCATCACGATAAAGAAGACATCCTTGAAGCTTACCTTAATCGAATATATATCGGTACGGAACACTTCTTGGACGACGTTGATGGTAAACCTAAAGGAAGCATATTTGGGTTCCCTGAAGCCTCAAAGATTTACTTTAGTAAGGACATAAGGGAAATTAGTGTTGCAGAGTCTGCATTTATTGTATCCTTACTGCCAGCTCCGAATATTCCCTATGACCGTAAATCTTGCGAGCAGTATATAAGACATATAAGACAGAACAAAATACAGGACAGAAGATTAACAAGTGTGGAGAAATGTCTTAATTATTTAAAGCGAGCAAGGGACAAAAGAATTCAACAGCTTCTTGAGGAGGGGGTAATAAAAGAAGATGTTAGCAAGAAAGCTCTAAGCACACCAATTCGGGTGCAGTTGAGTTCAAAGGCCGTGCCAGATCGCAAAGAGCCTCTTGGTACAGCCCCAGACTTTCAATCATTTGTAGAGGACGAACTGTTTGAGATCCTGAAGAAAAATAACCTCAATACCGACGGGCACTATATTGTTGAGACAACATTGGATATTCAGAGCCAATCAGATGCTCAAGATCTTCTCGATGAACACATCAGAACGGACGGTAAGGCGAAGAGATATAATTACGGTAGTATTGTCAGCTTGGATGCAAATGATAGCTCTATTCTCGTGATGGTAGATGGAACGAGCGACTCTTCTCTAAAAGGTCACATATACTCTAGTGGCAAGTACTCCCAAGAACGTATGAATAGACGGCTTGCATCAACTTTCAAGCTGTTCATATATGCTGCTGCGCTTGAATATGGAGTGATAGGGGTCAGCAGATCTGTTGCAGACGGTTTCGCCGAATCATTAAACGAAGAGGCTTCGTCAATCGCCTCAAGGGTTGGAGAAGAAAGAGTTCTAGACTTGGCAAAAAAATCGAGGATACGAGGCGCGCACAGCAATGCGGATTACGAGACGGTTAAGCAGCAGTACCAGAATGCAGAAGATAAATCTAAATTTATCGTACTGGGCTTAGTGGAGTCAAATTTACTGGATATCACCAACTCGTTCGCCATGATAGCTAATGAGGGCAAGTTAAACCATCCCTACTCAATTGTGAGGGTGAGGGATCCGAACAAATGCTCTGAAAGTAATGACTTGCAGACATGTGAGGTTATATACAGCAGAGAGAAGACCATGGGAAAGGCTTCTGAAAGGCTACTGAAACCTAAGACAACTGAAGGTGTTTGGCAACTGCTCCAGTCTGTTGTGCAGTATGGAACTGCCAAGGAATCTGTCACGAGTAACTTCCGCTTGTTTAATGTCGGAGGAAAAACGGGGACGTCAACGGATAACAAAGATCTGTGGTTTATTGGCACAGCTAGAAGTCAAAGAACCTGGGATGAAGATCTCAGAATTTCAACCGGGGTTTGGCTTGGCACCTGTGCCTTAGAGAAAAACAGTCCGTATACTAACCCGAATTGTGACTCAAAAGGTAGCAGTTCAGATGCGGTAAGACTATGGAATGACTATATGGATAGCACTCTGAACTGAATGGTCGATTTTTATCTACTTCCACATCCTGAGCTATGAACACATTGCTGAGTAAAGCATGCTCTCAACATTGCTGAAGGCTTCGATAAAATCAGGACTTACGCAAATTTACCTTTAAAACGCTATGTGTAGGGACGAATGGCATTCGCCCTTACTGGGTTTAGTGTATGTCAATGCTTTTATGATTAATCAGCAAACCCTAATTACCTATCCCCACACTACCCCACACTAGAAAACTATTTTACATTTACTGTTAATAGTCAGTAGTGTAGCCTAAGTTGATAAAATTGGTATTAGGTTAGGGGTAGGTCTCCTGCTTGAGAAAGTGTAACAAATATTTGACTACCTAATCTTAGCACCACAACGTGTACAAAAACGAGCTTCTAGAGATAACTGTGCTCCACAACTATGACAAAATTTAGGCGTAAATTTTTGTACTGGTGTCGGACTAACTTCTATTTCCTTTTTTTCCATAAATTCTCCTAAATTATTCTGGCTAATAAAATCTCGAATAATATCTTTTTCCCTTAAATAACGGGGATTATCATCCCCACCTTGCTTGCGGAAATCTTGCAGTCGTTGCTCCAAGTATGAATCTAACTTCTTTCGGATTTTTTGTTTTGCTTCCGGTGTTTGTGCTTGATCCAATAAATCTTCTAGTTGGCGTTCTAGTTCTTCTTTATCTTTACGACAGTCAGGTAGTTGTAAAACTTGTACTGCATCTTCCCAGTTGGCAGCTAAAGTAACCTTTCCCTTTTCTCCTCTGACTTCCGCTGAATAGCAAATAGCAGATTGTTTAGTATTTTGATTCACTTCTTTCCTTAACATTTCCAAAGCACGCATAATCACAACTAATCCTTCTACTGTAGAATCAGGAGGAATAAAATCCCAGAATACTAAGTCTTTTTGGGTATGAACTGAAGAGGGGATATCTGCCTGTTGTCCCCTTAACTTTTTCCTTTCTGCCATTACTCGTTCACCTCGCCATTTCTGGTATGCTTGTCGCATCTTTTTAATACCTAACAAACAACGTAGGGAAAAACCACCGATTTCGTGTACTGATAAAATTTTGTGTTGTTCTCTTGTTGTTAGGGGAGCTACCGCGTTTTCTCCAGTAAAATATTGTTTTAAGATTTCTGATACCTTAATGGCAGAATTTTCTGTAGGATTATCTCCTCCTAACAATCCTGCTTTAGCAAAAGGAATATAATTAAAACCTGAATTTTGGGGAATATTTTTATCAAGTTGAATTAAAGGTTGAGACTGAGCAAATAATTGTTCTATTTGACTTCTTTGGATGACAATTTTAGGAAACTTTTGCAGAAATTGTTGACAGACATCCATATCTTTATATAGCTTCGTATTTTTAGGTGCATCCAAAATTGAATTGTAGGTCGCTTTATAAACTTCTTGCTCAAAATCTGGATATTGAATCTCACTAATTTTCTCAATATCCAATAATCGAAATTCTTGTCTAGCTTGGCGAGATTCTTCCCATAAAGGACTACTTTTTAAGAGAATTTTTGATGTTAATTGTTCACACAGTTGTTCTTTTCCTTTTACCTCAGCATTGATCATATTTCCTTCGTTGGTATTGACCATATTAGCTAGAAAATTATCATAGAGTTCATTCAAATCTTCCCTGCTAAACATTTTCATTCCTACTATATTTAAAGCATCCGCTTGATTAGCTTCCTTATTAGCACGCTCTTGAAAATTTGCCAGTGATTTAGCAACACGCATCTGCCATTTGTTTAACTGACTCTTTAGTTGCTCAATAAATTCTTTTAGGTGGCGCAAAACTTCAACTGCTATTACCCTTGATTTGCGCTCTAAAATTGCATTTAATGCCTTTTCTAAATTTTCTAAAGTTGCATTACATTCTTGATTCATTTGAGATTGTTTAGTTAATCCCCAACGACGACTTAATTCATCTAAGCGGGATAAAGCTGCATCGTATTGTTTCCATGCCCCTGCTTCTACTTTTGACCAAGTTTTTTCTGCTTCTCGTTCCATCTGTTGAATATCACGGTCAAATACTCGCTCCATTAAATCTAACTTGGTTGCCACAAATTTAGGGCCTAAAGAGCGATCGCGTAGATCTGTATAAATCTGTTCTTTTAATCTATCTTTAGCAGTTTGAATTAATTCGTCGCGGTGGTCATACATCACTAATAAATAATCCCCATGGCTTCTAGGATCAGGGCTGTCATCCCGGAAATGGCTAACTTTGTACTCATTAACTTTAGGCTGAAGATAGTCGTTCACAAAATTTAGAATCTTCCCTTTTTCTTTAGAAAAAAAGTTGATGCCTTGAGCAGTACATTGAAGCTGATTTTCACTGATAATTTCTTGGCGCATACCACTAACCCATTGAACAACCACAGAATTGTAGGGATAAGGTTTATCTTGAGCACGCAAAATTGTTTTTCGCAGTTCATTTTTTGACAAATTCAAATTTCGTAATTCTGCATCAACCATTGTTTGTGGTTCCACTGGCAATGGTACTTGATTATTTTGCCACCATTGACACAAATCTGTTGCTAAGTTAGAAGCTAAACAACTACGAATATGATAAATTGGCACTTCAATAGTTGCTAACCCAAAACTCATAAAATTGCGCGGATAACTCCTGCCTCGTGGTGGTTGATCGTTTTGCCCTGTAGCTTGACGACTAATATTATCACGGATAGAGCGTTTGTATGGAGAAAAATCTGAGACTAAATCTAAGAATATCTGTTGGGCCATCATCTCCCGTACATCATTGAGCTTGATATTTACTCCATGCTCATTAGTTGTACCTACCAAATATATAAAATCATAGGGAGGAGATTTTGATTCAACTCGCGATCCTTCATTTTGTTGGTAACGAACACTAAAGTTTGTATCTTGGTCACAATAATAGTTAAGTTCCATAAGAGCTGCATAGCCATTACGATTAACTAGATTGTTAACATCAACATTTCCAAAAGCATCAGGGGTAGAAATCACTGCGGTGGTTTTTAATGGTTCTCCGGCAAACCAACTTTTTAGGCAATAACCCAAATCAATTAACATTCCACTACCTGTACCACCTGCAATAGAACAGATAACAAAAACATTCAGTTGACTTTTGACGTCTAAGCCATAGCGATCGCTCATCAAACTTCTATGTTGGTTTTCTCGAATTTTTCTTTTAATGTTATTGCAGGCCTGATTTATTTTCTGATAATTAAAAAAGAAGGAAAAACGACCACAAGCTCTAATTTGTCCTGCTCCTTTTTCTGAGGCTAAAAGTTGAGGATTTGCCAATATTTCTGGAGGGAGCCACTCGTGATACCAATCCCATTCTTCTGGCTCATTAACAATTGTTTCTACTTGTTGAAGATTAACATTAGAATGGTATTTTTCATAATTTTCTAGAGGTGGGCCAGCCATCAATGGTTCATCAGTTTTTGCTTCTGCATCAGTATCTATGTGCAAAAATCCCACAATGGGGAAATTTTCTAAACTACCATAGGATTCAGTAATCAATCTTCTTAATCGCATAATTGCTTCTAATCCTGTACCACCAATTCCTATAATTAAGGTGGGTACAATTGCTTTTAATTCTTTTTCTGAAGTTGAAGAGTTTTGTGAATACATTATTACTCCTTAATAAATTAAAATTTTAGATTTACAGTCCTTTCCGTTGTTATTAGATACACCCACGGGGGCAAGATGCCCGCACTACATTATTTTCATCATTTGCCCGAAATCTGCTGTATCATTTAATTAATATTTATGCTTTCCTAGCAGTTTAATATCCTTGATAAACTGGTAATCCTAGCCAAAAAAGAGTTACTGCTGTCCAAAACACAGCATTGAATAAGGCTATTTTTCCAGAATAGTCGAAACGAATATGCATCAATCTTTGTAGCAACCTATCTATGGGTAGAATTAACATCCACATCAAGAAAATAAAGGCCAAACCGAAAAACAAGTTGACAATTCGACTATTAGAGTTAAATCTCTCTCTCAGTTGACCGGACACCAGTTCTGTTATATTATTAACATTTGCTGGTAAAGCAACTCCACCCGTCAATCCCGCTACTTGAGCTAAACTAGTAGATACTGGTTGATCAACAACTAAAAAGTTTAAGCGTACACCGCTTAGTTTAACACGAGCCACCAACCAGGGTTTTAAATTAATTTCACCATCTGTAAAAACCAACATTTCCTTAAATTGTTGTTTCTGAGTACTTAAGGATTTTAGTCCATTTTCTACTGCTAAATCCAAATTAGTGCCCCCACCTATTTGCTGTTCAATACTTGGTTGTACAACTTGATCTATTGCTTGTTCAATTTCTGTAGGATTACTAGAAAATTTTTCTGTAATTGGGATTACTTGATTGGCAAAACCTGATAATGATAGTAGGTTTGCTTTGTCTGAATTAGCATTTTGTCGAGCATAATCTTTAACTGCTTCTATTTCTGCAGCCATAATAGTGCCTGCAGCTTTGAAATCAGCGTTGCTATAGGTACTGCTACTGAGGTCGAGCATCATCTGTATAGATACGTTGGGAGGAAACCAGCCTAAATTAGAAGTTAGCACACCAAGGGTAAAAAATATTACAGTAAATAAGGCTGGTATCTGAAATAAGGGATAATGCCAAGGTCGTTGGGGTGTATACAAATCCATAGTTTAAAATAGAATAATAATAGAATAATAATTTCAAATGAAAAACTTACCTGCTAATTAATTCAAAGCCATAGTCTGAACCACCAGGGCGTTTGGGAACTCCTTTGCCTATGCGAACAATTACAGGTTCTAACTTTACTTCTCCTTGTATAGTAAACTTAATTGCATTACCGGAAGTTTGGCTAGATGGGAGATTGGTAGATTTTAAGTTTTGTAGAACTGATTTGCGGCTAGGATTTGTTGATAGTGCATTAACTAAAGCTAATGTGGCATCAAAACTGGTAGCTGTACGCCAATTTACTGTGCCTTTCCAGCGCTTTTGTGCTTGTATAGCATAATTTTGGCCGCCGGAAAACCACGGTACAGCAAGAACTAAATTGTTGGCAGCTACACCTCCATTAAAAATTGTATCTCCAGTATATAGGGCATCTCCACCTACCATTAGGAATTTCTTTCCAGTCACTTCTGTATTAGCTTTGATAATGCCCATCGCTACAGATGTAAGATTAGTATTAGGGAATAAGGCGATCGCTTCTACTTTACCTCTAATCTCACTTATTTGTCTTTGAGGATTGAAGTTAGGATCGCTGATATCAATAGAAGCTACAACTTTTCCTCCCAATTGCTTAAAGGTGGTAGCAAAAGCTTGTTGAAGGCTTTTACTATATGGACTACTAGGATTGTAAAAAATAACTACATTATCGATAAACCGATTATTCCATTTGCTGTCATAGGTATAGTCTGCCAATTTTTTTCCTGCAATTGTATCTGAGGGAGTAGTTCTAAAAAAAACAGGACTAGATATTGATGTACTGGTACTTGTGGGGGAAATTACTGTCAGATCAGCTTTCTCATATTCAGGTAATGCTTTCTTAGTTGTACCACTGGAGTTGTGTCCAATGACTCCTAAGATATTTGGATTGCTTGCAAGTTTTTGAGCGATGGTAGCAGCTTTTTTTTCATTGTTACTATCGTTAGCAATGATAATTTCTACTAACCTGTTTCCTACTCCTCCAACATCATTGAATTGAGTTTGTGCATCTGCGACTCCTCGTAACATTTCTCTGGCAGCACCTTCTCTATTGTCTATTGGTACGGCAGTGGCAAGTAGAATAGGATTACCGTTCAGGCGAGCTTTAGCATTGTTTAGGAAAATTTGCACTTCTGGATCTTTGCCGTCATTATAGACTGCTTTGTTAAAAAATTTAATCGCATCTCCATAGTTGCCTTTTCTAAAGGCTTCCACACCAAGATCTCGAAATTTTTTATAAATACCCCTTCCGAGGAGAACTTCTTCTCCACTACTGAGATCTGAGCTAGGTTGATTAGTTGTAAAATTAGGTGAAACACTAGGCGAGGGACTAGATGAAATACTAGGTGAAACGCTAGGTGAAACACTAGGCGAGGGACTAGGTGAAACACTAGGTGAGGGATTAGGGGAGGGACTAGGTCTAACTACATTGAGTAATACTGCCCCTAGTGCCAATGCAGCAACTACTCCTCCACCAATTAGGATTTTTTCCTTATTGATAGGAGGACTGGAAGATCCATTACCATTACGAACCTGTGAACAACCAGGGTACATACATTTATCTCCCCAATTTTCTATTTCTTCGTGGGGAGAGCTACGGGTCCCTTGACACATCCAAGATTGAGGTTCTTGAGGTTCTTCAGAACTATTGGTCATTGTTATTCAGGAATAATTTTGTCAATTTTTCATTCAAAACTTATTATATATGGGACTTAGATAGTATTGTTATAGCAATTTAAAAAAAAGAATGTTACAAATCTTTTCAAACTGTGGAATAATTTCCTGAAATTACTGCAGTGTCAAAATTTTGAGCCGATAAAATATTACTTTGTCGGGATGTTTTATGGAATGTTACTACTGTATTCTACCCGGATGAAAACTTTTGTATCGTTTGACAAATATTAAATTTTATGATAAGCAATATAACCGTAGGTTGGGTTGAGGAAGGAAACCCAATAACAATATAGCCTGTGTTGGGTTTCACTGAAAGTTTGTCAACCCTGAATACTCTGATATGATTGACGGTTAAAGTCAAGATCAAGGTAAAATAATTTATCTAATTATGTCATCCAATAAATTCTTTCCCAATAAACCTGTTCCTCCACAAAAGTTGGTGGGCAGAAAGTCTCAAATATCAATAATTTTTGACCAAATTAATAATCGGGGTCATGTAGCTATTCATGGTAGTTATGGCATGGGTAAATCATCTTTACTCCAATATATAAAATCTCCTCATTTTTGGGATGATAAAGGATTAGAATCTTCAGAGGCTTTTATTGTTTATCACAACTGTGAGGGTTTATTTACCCCAAATAGTTTTTGGCAAGAAATTTTACAAGAGTTAAAAAATGAAGCTGAAGGTCATACAGATTTACAAGGTAAGATTGATGATGTATTAACAAAAAAAGAAATAGTAATAACAGACATAGGTCAGATACTTGGAGATTTTGGGGAAAAAGATAAATTTTTATTATTATTATTAGACGACTATCATCTAATACTTCGTACACCAAAAGATTATCCCAAGGGCCAGAAAACATCTCCAGAAATGCAGAGGTTTTTAAATGGGTTGCGTAATCTAGCAGTTCATAGGACAGGAGGTCAATATTTCTCAACAGTTGTTACTGCATTCCAAAGATTAGATGAGTTGGGTCCAGCTCTTACTCGTGGTGGTTCTCCTTGGTATAATCATTATCTATATGTAGATTTAAAACCTTTTAGTCAGGAGGATATTGATAATTATTTTTTTAATCCCGATGGTCATTTCTTTATTTCAATGCCTGATAATATTTCAAAAGAAGAAGTGTTAGAAATTACTGGCAGATATCCCATCTTACTTCAAGACGCAGGGTATATATTTTCTCAATCATATAGCAATTATAGATATTAATACTTTTAAGGCAAAATTTAAAACTAAAACCGAACAGATATATAAGGATATATGGAGAGAGTTGACTAAATATGAACAATATATTTTAAAGCTAATTATAATTTATAACTCAAATGGAAAGATTAGTGGAAAGCGTTATTCTGTTGATAATATAGATAAATATTTTGAGGCAAATAAGTTAAAATTAATGACTTTGCAGGAAAAAGGTATTATTCATATCTATAATAAACAAGAGCAGGAGCCGGAGGAATATAATTTTTTTTCTTCCCTAATGCAAGATTTCGTTCGTCAAGAATTTGATAAAAGTATTTCAGATCCTGAAGAGCGTGAACTAGTCTTGGAATTTGACAAATTTAAAATCAATATCCCTCAACAAAAGGTAAATATGGTAAAAATAATGTACCGCTGGTTTTTAAAAAATATTCAAAAAATTATCAAAAATTATCCCTTTCAATAAATCATAAAAAAAAGATTAGTAAAACCTGAGCAAATATAGTTATTAAAGATGCACAATTAAATTATTTTAGGAAAAGCTGCAGCTGCTTTTGTATCCACTATATAAATTTTCTCTCCTAGGGAAAAAGTAGTCCTATATCCAGTATCTAAAAATCAAAAAAATAGCTATAAAATCCTCTCAATCAAATATTGTTAACCCATTAGTGAGATTAGAAAGGCATCATGATCAACAATCCTTATAATGTTGGTAAACCAATTTATAAAAAAGAACATCTATATGGCAGAAAAAAGATTATTGACAAAATTAAAAATAATTTCACAAGTAATGTTCAAATAACTTTGTTGCATGTCCAAAGACGTATTGGTAAAACTTCATTGATAAATTGTTTGCCTCAGTTTTTCACTAAGGATAAGGATAAGTTTAAGTTTGTTACTTTTTCATTTCAAGGTTATAAAGATGCGTCAATCCCTCAAATATTAAATTATCTGGCTGATGAAATCGCTTATGCTATTGTTGGACTCCCGAAAGACGTCAGAGAAGAAGCTAATACTAAGTACAACTTTTTTAATACTTTTTTGCCAATAATTATCAATGAATATTTATCAGGTAAAAAGCTAGTTATTCTCCTAGATGAGTTTGATGTTTTAGAAGAAGATAAAGAAGTAAGATATGATAAAGGAAAACAGTTATTTGATGACTTGGAAAAGGCCGTTAAACAACAAGAAAAACTATTTGCTATTCTGGTTTTTGGTAGACCATTAAAGGATATGAAATATCTAGAAAATTTTTTACAAAAAGAAGGTCAAAGGCCTATAGAAGTTGGTTTACTAGATAAGGAAAGTACACAAGAATTGATTGTTGAGCCAGCTAAAGGAAGATTGAAATATGAACCAGGTGCAATAAATCGAATCTGGGAACTATCCTCAGGCTACCCTTCTTTGACGCAACTGCTATGCTCAAGTCTTTTTACTGATTATGAGAGTAATAACGACAAAATAAACAAGAAAGTTCAAATTAGTGATGTAGATTCAATTTTAGATACAGCAATGATACAAGGCGCGGCAGTATTACAAGGTTTTATAGAACCTTTGGGTGAAAATGAAAAATTATTTTTTTGTGCAGTAGCAGAAGCTCAAGAAATAGGAATTGTCAGCCTAGAAGAGATTAATAAAAAGATTATCAAACCACATACAAAAATATCAATATCGGATTTAAGGCGAGCAGGAAAACGTTTACAGGACTTAGACTTTTTAGAAGAAAAAGGCAAAGGTTATCAAATAAAAGTTGAATTAGTCCGGCTTTGGCTACTAAAAAATTATCCCTTACTCACTGAGAACAACAGGAAAAGGATAAAAAATAATATGACCCTAGATGAAAAGAATATTGATAAAAGTCGACTTTTTCAGAAACGTTTAGGAATTGCTTTTGGTATTGTTGCTTTGGTTAGTGTTGCTTCTGTTATTATTGATTCTATCGTTATAAAAGCAGGGAAGGAGAAAAATGTGGAAACAATGTACAATCGTTTAGATATTTTAGCAGCAGTAGGACAATGGCGCAAGGCAGATGAACAGAATTGGCAATTAATTAACCAAATTGGTGATCAAGATGGAGATTACTCTTACATATCTGTGCCAGAGGCAGAAAAATTTCCTTGCCCACATTTGCAGCGAATTGATAAAATTTGGACACAAAAATCTAATGGCAAATTTGGCTATACTGCCCAACTCCAAGTAATTGATGAGAATGGGGATACCCTAGAAGCTTTCAGAAATAATATTCGGGTCTGGCGACGGTTCGCGATCGCCGTAGGATGGAAAACAGGAACAGATAAGGATAGCGATGGTTACCTCTCGAAAAATGATCTTAGGTTTACGATAGATGCTCCAAAGGGGCATCTCAGTACTAACCGTGAAAATTTTGATTTAATTTTGACCAGAGCTAGCCACTGTGAATCACTCTCTAAAGTAAAGTAGTTAATTAAGTCTTTTAACCTCTTTGTATAGTTTAATTCTCCTAAGAACTAACGTTAGTTGTTTTTATCTAAATTTTTATTTATGAATAAGATATTACAAACTAAACTGCTAAATTTGATACTCCTTAGTGTGGCAGTCTTTATCTTCGTTTCTTGTCAACCAAATAGTAGTGCCAATGATATTACCAATCGTATTACATTGGGAGAAAAATCATTAGCATTTGATGAAAAAAGCTTTAACCCTCGAAGAGAAAAAGCAGTTCGTGCAATTGCCGATGGCCAATCTGATACTGCGATTAGAATTTTAACTGATTACTTGGAATCAAAACCTAATGATCCAGAGGCACGCATTTTTCTCAATAACCTAACAGTTAAAAAGCCCTATTATACTATAGCTGTATCTATGCCAATCAGCAGTAATTTGAATGGTTCTCTGGAAGTTCTCCGTGGAGTAGCCCATGCTCAGTTTGATTGGAACGATTCTAGGTCAGTTAGTGGAGGAATGTTGAAGATAGCAATTGTTAATGATGATGATGATGACCCTAATAACGGTACACAAATTGCAAAAGAAGTTGCCACAGAGTTAGCAAAGAGAAAGAAAATACTAGGAGTAGTTGGACATTACTCAAGTGACACTTCCCTGGCAACAATCGACATTTACAAAGAGAATAAGCTTGTATCTATTTCTCCTATTAGTACCTCTGTTGATTTGATAGAAGGAACCCCTTATTTTTTTCGTACTGTACCTAGCGATAGAATTGCGGCCAAAGCTTTAGCTAAATATGCTCAAGGTCAGTTAAATTCATTAAAAGCAGTGGTGTTTTATAGTTCAGATAGCAACTATAGCAGATCCCTACGTAAAGAATTTATCTATGAATTAGGGAATTTAAATATTATTCTGCCGGAAGACCCAGATTGCGACCTAGCTAAATGGTCAGGAAATATTGAAGATTGGGGTGAGAAAGCAACTAATGTTCTACAGAAAGCAAAAAGAAGGGGGGCAAATTTGTTAATGCTAATTCCCAGCTCAGGTCATTTAGATAAAGCTCTGGAAATAGTTCGGGCTAATGAAAGAGAATTGCCAATAGTAGCTGGGGATGATGTGTATTCTCCAAAGACTCTTAGTGAAGGTCAAGACAATGCTTTAGGAATGGTTGTAGCTGTAGCATCGGACATTGATGTCAATGAGGGGTCAGCTTTTCCCCAACGCTCTACAAAACTTTGGGGAACTTCAAGTGTCAATTGGCGCACCATTACTGCATATGATGCAACTCTAGCTCTTGGGGAAGCAATTAAGGGTCAAACTAAACCAACTCGTGAAGGTGTTCGGCAGAAACTATCATCACCAGGTTTTTTTGTCGGGGGAGCGATCAGAGAAGTTAAATTTTTAGAGACTGGTGACTCTGATGGTGATATTCAATTAGTAAAAGTCCAGAAGAAGGGCTCTGGGTATGACTTTGCACCTATACCTCATCAAGAAAATTAGATAGGGGATATTACTTAAGTTGGGCTTTGTTGTACAAATATCCTGGAATCTTTGCAGTACAATACTTTGGCATTAATGATATTTATTGGAAAATCCTGATTTCATAATGCTTCTAGCACTTTCCGGGAACAAAGCTCTTACAGCAGTTTTGATGTCGGTAGACCACAGTAGGAAGGTTTCCCTACGGGACAGGAAATGCACTTTTGTTATGGAAGGTCTTTACAAGGTTTTGGTTATGGTGATGTAGTTTATCAATTTGAAAAACCCTGTAAAAGTCGGAAACGAAAAAGATGATTAGCTCAATTTAGTAATTTATAGGAAAAGCGATCGCGCTGACTGTTAATAGCTGAATGCTGAGGTTAAGGAAACCGTAGGAAAATAGAGGGCGTGTTGGGTTTTACTAGAAGTTTGCCAACCCTCAATACTCTGATATAATCGAGTGTTAGAGTCAAATTAAACCTAAATTATGTCATCCAATAAATTCTTTCCCAATAAACCTGTTCCTCCACAAAAGTTGGTCGGCAGAAAAGATGAAATATCAATAATTTTTGACCAAATTAATAATCGGGATCATGTAGCTATTCATGGTAGTTCTGGCATGGGTAAATCATCTTTACTCGAATATATAAAATCTCGTCATTTTTGGGATGAGAAAGGATTTAATTTTTCAGAGGCTTTTATTGTTTATCACAACTGTGAGGGTTTATTTACGCCAAATAGTTTTTGGCAAGAAATTTTACAGGAGTTAAAAAATGAAGCTGAAGGTGATACAGATTTACAGGATAAGATTGATGATGTATTAAAGTTAGAAACAATAGAAATAAGAGACATACGTCGGATACTTAAACAAATTCGGAAAAGAGAGAAATTTTTATTATTATTATTAGACGACTATCATGGAATACTTCGTACACGAGAAGACTACAACAAAGGGGACCAAAAATCTACAGAAATGGAGGCTTTTTTAAGTGGGTTGCGTAATCTAGCAGTTCATAATACAGAAGGTCAATATTTCTCAACAGTTGTTGCTGCATTCCAAAAAGTGGATGAGTTAGGTCCAGAACTTTCTCGTGGTGGTTCTCCTTGGTATAATCATTGTCTATATGTAGGTTTAAAACCTTTTAGTCAGGAGGATATTGATAATTATTTTTTTAATCCCGATGGTCATTTCTTTATTTCAATTCCTGACAATATTTCAAAAAAAGAAGTGTTAGAAATGACTGGTGGATATCCAATCTTACTTCAACGGGCAGGTTATATATTTTCTCAATCAGATCGAGATATTGATATTAATACTTTTAAAGCAGAATTTAAAAATCAAACTGAATATATATTTAAGGATATATGGAGAGAATTGACTGTAGACGAACAACAGCTTTTACAGCTAATTGTCATTGATAACTTAAATGGAAAAGTTGATGGAAAGCTTTATGATGTTGATGATATAGATAAAGTATTTCGTGAACATAGGTCTAAGTTGACAGCTTTGGAGCAAAAAGGTATTATCTATAAGAACCCAGACCAGGATAAATATAATTTTTCTTCTTCTTTAATTCAAGATTTGGTTGTTAAAGAATTTGGTGAAGGTATTTCAGATCCTAAAAACCGTAAAATATTCCTTGACCTATATTTTGGAAAGATGACTACTAAGTAACGAGACCAAGTAAAATAATTTTTACCATTTGTGATTAAAATTGCACAGCCTATTATTTAATTATTATTAACATAAATATAGCGGTTTCTACTTAAATGAAGTACACCAAAAGCTTTCATTAACAAGCTTTTTAGCTTAAAAGATGTACCTCATCTATTTGATAATTGCTATACCTTTTAATCAATATATATAGGAATTAGTAAATTAGATGCGTTGACCTTGGTTTTAGCAATTTTCTTTATACTTAAAATTAAACATTAAACCCTAATATGAGGTGGTAGTTCATATGAGTAATTCAGAATTTATTTCTAACCCATATATTATTGGCATTCCCATCCGCCAAAAAGATAAATTTTATGGACGAAGAGAGATATTTTATTTTATTGAAACTCAGCTAAGGCAAAATTCAAAAATTATCCTATTACAAGGACAGCGACGAATTGGTAAAACATCGGTTCTTGAGCAGATTAGTAATTTTGTTGATTTGAAGGACTTTGTTTTTATTAAACTTTCTCTAGAAGATAAAAATTCTACAAATCTAGAATATTTATTTGAGGAATTAGCAATAGAAATTAAATATTACATCACAGATAATTTTGAGATAGAAGAGAATAGTATTTCTTGTTATAATAGTTCTGAATTTCCTGATACATTACATTGGTTTGAGCAAATATTTTTGCCGGAACTTTATGAAACTCTAGACGGTAAAAATGTTGTTTTAATGTTAGACGAATTTGATAGGCTAGATAATATTAATCAAGAAACAGAAAACAAATTTTACAAATATTTGAAGCAGATAGTTACAAGAAATAAAAAACTTTTTCTACTGCCAGTTATAGGCAAACCTGTTGAGGATCTTTCTGAAGATTTTCAGGACTCTTTTAGACAAGCAACTTTGCAAAAAATTGGATTACTAGATGATTCAGATGCTAAAGAGTTAATTATCAATCCAACGAAAAAACTAAAATATCAAGATGCAGCTATCGAGACAATTCTCAAATTATCAGCTAATCATCCTTATTTTACTCAAGTTTTATGTTTTACT
>JAKQYF010000091.1 GCA_023356535.1 Trichodesmium sp. MAG_R03
GTGTAATGCGCCGAAGGTTTCTGCTGCTAATTCTTGAGCTTCTTGAATTACACCGTCTGGAGCGAATAAGTTATCTAGTTCTGGTAATTCTGGTAAATCTGCTGGAAAGACTTTTTTTCCCAGTAATTCACTTAGTGGTTGTGGAATGCTTTTTCCATGTTTATGCCCTGGTGCATAGAAAGGAGCATGAGATTTTTGGGTGAGATTTCCTAGAGTTTTAACTATTGGTGTTTTAGTTTGGTCAAGCATTTCAACTTTCCTATACTTTAGGAGCTTTGATTAATTTTCTTACCTTTGAATACCTTTACTGAAGCAATGGATGCTTTTCGTAGAGGGATGTCTTTGTGTTTTCTTGAGTTGGTTGACATTAAACATGAAGGTATTCGCCTCTCATAGAGAAGGTGTAGGCTATATTTGTGCTGAATATTTCTGTAAGTCCCACTCATCGAAGTAGCTACGAAACTTTTTCGACTGAAAGCGATCGCTACAATCATATTGAAAAATACAATGCACTTAAAGAGGGAGCAGAGAGTAAGGAGAAATAATTGATGATTTATGTGGCATATATTGATTTTATTTTTTCTTATTGGAGATTTTTAAATATATGCCTATAATTTTATAATTACTTCAATTTTTCCCATCTCCCCATCCCTTGTTTAAGGGTTTAAATAAAATATTTCTTTTAAAAGATTAATCTTAGCTTTTCCAATCCCACACTTTAATTTTGTGATTGGTTCCAAGCTTTTCCAATTTTGACGCGGTGCTCCAGCAATAGATTCTGTTGCTTTTGCTAATTCTACTTGTTTAAGTTTACTATTTGGCTTTTCAATTAAATATTTAAGTGCTGCTTTAATTTCGTCTTTTGTGGCAGTAGAGAGATTCACTTTTTCTGCTTCAGGCGTTGGTTGGGGAATCAGATAAAATACTTCTTTTAAAGCATTAACTTTAGCTGTTGTAATTCCACACCCTAATTTTGTGATCGGTTGAAAATCTTTCCAAAATTGACGTGGAGTTTCATCAAGGCGATTTGTAGCTACTGGCAATTTGACTCCTTTAAGTTTGCTGTCTGGTTTTTCAATTAAGTATTGAAGTGCAGATTTAATTTCGTCTCTTGTGGCAGTAGAAAGATTTATTTTTGGTATTTTTTCCCCAGATAAAATCTTACTAATTTTTTCAGTGTCTTCTCTTTCATCAGCAATAATACACCAAACTTTTTCCAGGCCAGCAGCTTCAGCTACGGCAAAAATAAAAGAATTGCCAATTACTTCATATTGATCTTCTCCCACTTCTTTAACAATAACAGGTACCCAATTTCTTCCACCAGTTTCATTGAGAAATTTGGCAGTTGATGAAATTATAAATTCTGGAGCATCTATTCCATCTCCTGGATCAATTTGGTACAGATATAAGTGCATCAAATTACCAACATCGCTCAAACTACTCATAGTAGAAAATACTCCTTAACCAAATTCTTATAATATTCACGAACTACCCGATCTTTATAAACAGCAGGTACATGAGAAAAAGCAGATTTGGCAATAGAAGCATAATTAGGTAATTCAAATATTTCCCTATTTTTATTTGCTGATGTATAGCAGGGATAAAAATAGGGTAGCAGGTCAAATTGATTATTTGGGTCTTGTTTAGCATCCTTGATCAGTTTATCAATATACAATTGGGCATCTTTCATTTGAGCTTCTGTAATTTTTTCACCATTGAAGAAAATAGGTAGAGCTAATGGTCTACCATCTTTTCTTTCCTGTTGAACTTCAGGTATATATTTTTTGATAGCTACGGCTGCATTTTTTAAGGAAAATAAGTTGTTATGTTTTGCCGGTATTAAAACTACATCCGCAGCATAAATTGCGCTCTGACTAAAAATTCGCCAGTTGGGAGAAGAGTCAATCAAGATGTAATCGTAGTTATTTTTTAATGGCTCTAATACTTTACTTAACCTTGAAACTCCTATTTTCTGACGCAATTTATGTTCAACCCAAATTTCACGAGTTTCATCTATAGGTATTGGAATTATATGAAAACCAAGTTCTTTTTTTAATTTATTAGATTTAATTTTGTATGGATAAATTACATCTTTAACATTAATGCTTTCATTAACCAAGCACTGATTAAAGCTAGGTTTCCCCGGTTTAATTGCCAGAGAACTTGTGAGGTCTCGCTGATCAGGGTCAAAATCTACAATTAAAACCTTTTTACCATATAGTGATAGGGTTGCTGCAGTGTTAACTGTAGTAGTTGTTTTACCTACCCCACCTTTACTATTATAAATTGCTACTGTTAATGCTTTTTGTGGCTGATCAATTTTTTCTTTAATTGATTTAGCAATTTCCATAATATTTTCTGGATAAATTTCTCGACAAACCGTCGCTGGATGAATAACTTTTCCATGCTTTCTAAATAGTTGAATATAATTAGCATTAGTAATTATTCCCCACTTCACTGTTCGACAGTTTTCTGCTAACAAATACCTTTTAATTTGTAAGACTGTCTTTTTATATTGTGTCGAATCAGCAGCTAAATTAACGTTCCGAGCTTTCAATTCTACAAGAACATCTGGATTGGTTTTGGTTTTAGAAAATATGTCATTTGACCTATTATGACGCAGAGCATGATCGACAGCCTTATTACCACTTCCTGTCGAAAAAGAAGGCACGCGCTCATTCAATTCAAAACCTAAAAAATTGAATAATTCAGATGCAAAAATATGACTAACAAGCTCTTCAGATGAGTCCTCCGGCAGATTTTTTGTCAAAGCATCCACAAGGGCTTTATTTTTTGCAATATCGTCCATCTGTCCCTAATTTTTGTTGACTGTAACTATGAGATTATCACAACAGGCATGGGACAAAATATAAATTTTATCGGCTAACTTAAATCATATATACCTATATGCTCGACAAGCACTAATCGGATTAAAATTGGTATCTATAAATTGCACTCGGCTAAAAGTATCAATCCATAAATGAGCACCACACTGTGCTGGGTTGTGAGGATTATATACAATTCGACAAGGACCTTTAATTTCTAACTGATAACCATAGTCATTACGATTAGTTTGCTTAACAGAAATTACTGGCTTTATATATTTTAGTGGGTTATTTGCATTTTCCTTAATTATGTGCTGGTTAACATGAATCATTGTAGGTTTAGTGCGCTTTTCTTTGCACCAATTACCTTTAGGACCTCTTCTACCAGGAAAAATGATTGGCATTTCACTACCTTTACACCCATAAGCCGGAATTTGCCAAAAGCCATTTTTCTTGTAAGCATTTTTCACTCTATCTTGAGCTAATAATACTCGCAAACGTTGAGCTGAAATACCCAATAAATATGCTGCTTCTGTCGTTCCAATAATTTTTTTGTTTTTTTCTTTAAACATTGCACAATAGTTTTATTATTTAATAATAATAAATTAAAAACTAGAAATACCTTAACTTATTTTCCGATTTAATAGCTACTAACTTAACAAAATTTAATCTAGGCTTGACTTATAAATAAATTTTTAAAAATTTATTTTTAAAAACAAATACTCTACATCCCTGTTGCGATCATCCTCACTAAGCTAAGACCCATTTATTTTTCATCCCACATTCCGCAGTTCTTAAAATTAAATTGATAAGTTTTATTAATCTATCTCCCCGAATGCTCTCCCTGAAAACCTCATATAGTTGTTCTGAATAAGAGTGATACAATATAGAAAGTAAAATATTAACTAGAATAAACCATTTAAAGAATGTCTTACAGTCTAGATTTACGAACAAGAGTCATTGATTATATTGAAAATGGAGGAAGTATTTTATCGGCCGCCAGAATCTATAAAGTGGGACGTTCTACAATATATCGGTGGCTAGCAAGAGTAGAATTAAAACCGACAAAAGTCACAAGACGTCAGCGAAAACTAGATTGGGAGGCATTAAAACAAGATGTGAAAGAAAATCCAGATTTAAGATTGTGCGATCGCGCTCTTAAATTTGGAGTTAATATTAGTTCAATTGGTTATGCGCTGCATCAAATGAAAATCACACAAAAAAAAAGAATTAAGGTATCGAGAAAGAAATAGACTAGAAAGAATAAAATACTATAGATTACTCAGGGAATTGATCAAAAAATATGGGATAGAAAGCCTTGTATATATTGATGAGAGTGGATTTGAGTCAGTGCAAGAATGTCTATATGCCTGGTCAAAGAGAAGAAAAAAAGTCAGAGGGGAGAAACAAGGCAAAAGGAAAAAAAGAGAAAACTTGGTAGCAGGAAGAAGAAAAAGAAAGAAAGATTTAATTGCCCCAATGATTTTTGTATGTTGTTTAAATGCTGTTGGATTTGAGGGGTGGCTAGAACAATATTTATTACCATCACTTGAGATAAAATCAGTCCTAATAATGGACAATGCACCAATTCATAGAAAAACGCTGATTAAAGAATTAGTCAATCGGCAAGGACATGAGGTTATATTTCTCCCTAAATACTCTCCAGATTTAAATGATTAAGAACACGACTTTGGTGCATTAAAGAAGAAAAGAATGTACGAAGGAAAAGATAAATCCATTGATGATATCATTCGAGATTATTGTGCATCTTAGTGTCCCAGTCTTATTCATAATGACTATAACTATGGACACAGAGGCAGTTGCTATAAATAGTTCAGTGGAAAAAACAAAAGTATGTAAAGAAATCTCTACCAATTCCCCGTTCCTCTGTAGGAACGTTCCATGGAACGTCCCTACTTCTCCTTCTCGGAAATTTTGGTGGTGGGTCCTCTACTCCTGAAAAAAGACTTTTTCAGCAAGCCCTACTAATATTTTTCTACACTGCAAAATTTATGGCTGATCTACTTAGCTGCTCATAAATTTAACAAAAAAGACAAACTATATTTTTTTATTTTTTGATTTTTATTTTAAGTGAGACTTGAGGTGAGAAATCCAGATTATTTTTTCCTTCTGCTATCCTTAGTAGATAGGCGCAATTATCATAACCTTACTTGTAATTTCTCTAATTTTTAACTTTTAAATTTTAATTTTTGATTTAAATTTATGCTCAGAGCTGGAATTGTCGGACTACCCAACGTAGGAAAATCTACTTTATTTAACGCTTTAGTTGCTAATGCTAAGGCCGAAGCTGCTAACTTTCCATTTTGCACAATTGAACCCAATGTTGGTGTTGTGGCAGTGCCAGATGAGCGGTTAAATGTGCTGACTAAAATTTCTAATTCTGCCCAAACTGTTCATACTAGAATTGAGTTTGTTGATATTGCTGGTTTAGTCAAAGGTGCAAGTAAAGGCGAAGGCTTAGGTAATCAATTTTTATCTAATATTCGAGAGGTTGATGCTATTGTTCAAGTAGTTCGTTGTTTTGATAGTGAAGATATTATTCATGTCTCTGGTTGTGTCGATCCAATACGAGATATTGAGGTAATTAATTTAGAATTAGCTTTGTCCGACCTAGCTCAGGTAGAACGGCGAATTGAACGGACTAAAAAACAAGCTCGTATTAATAAAGCAGCTCAGGAAGAATTAGAAGTTTTAGAAAAACTAGAAGCTATTTTAAATGAAGGTAAGTCAGTGAGAATGGCTGGTCTAAATGAAGACGAATCTTTCCTAATTAAGCCTTTAAATTTATTAACTTGTAAACCCGTAATTTACGCTGCTAATGTATCAGAAGATGACTTGGCTAGTGGGAATGATTGGGTTGAGAAAGTCCGCAACATTGCAGGAATGGAAAATGCCCAAGTTGTATTAATTTCGGCTCAGGTAGAATCAGAATTAATTGAATTACCGGAGGAAGAAAGAGTCAATTATTTAGAATCTTTAGGAGTAGAAGAAGGTGGGTTAAAATCTCTGATTAAGGCCACTTATGAATTGTTGGGATTACGTACTTATTTTACTACTGGAGAAAAAGAAACTAAAGCTTGGACAATTAAAGCTGGAACGTTAGCTCCTCAAGCTTCTGGTATAATTCATACTGATTTTGAACGAGGTTTTATTCGAGCAGAAACAATTGCTTATGATGATCTAGTAGCTAGTGGTTCAATCACTGCTGCCAAAGAGAAAGGTTTCCTGAGGAGTGAAGGTAAGGATTATCTTGTTAAGGAAGGGGATATTATGCTCTTCCGGTTTAATGTTTAGATTCTTGTTAATTAAGGAGAAAAAAATGAGTATTTTGCAACTTTTGATTCTTTGGCTTGTTACTGCTGTTAGTTTATTTATTATTTCTAAGTTACCAACGGGAGTAGAAATTGATGATTTTAAAATAGCGTTAATTTCTTCGGCGATTTTTGGATTTTTAAATGCTTTAGTTCGTCCAGTTTTAGTTGCTGTAGCTTTTCCTATTAAGATTGTTCTTTCAAATTTTCTTTTTACTCTATTTATCAATATGGCTATCTTTGGTTTAGCAGCTTGGTTTGTTAGTGGCTTTCGCTTACGTTGGGGATTTTGGAGTGCTCTAATTGGTGCCGTAGCACTAAGTGTTATTAATTCTTTTCTTTATGAGTTACTTAACGGGGTAGTAGTAAAGTAGATCGAAAGTTTATATGGTCAATAGTTTCTGTTTTTGTGTGCTTTTAAAACTGATATAGCAATTCGTAAGTAGGTTGTAGTCACACTCCATACTGAAAAAGTTTTGGGAAATCGAATATTTGACCATCCGCAAAAAACTTACAGCGCTTTCCTTTGTTATGAGGTATATTTACGCGGGCAAGATGCCCGCACTACATAATTTTTACTATTTACCCTGTACATCATTTGCCCGAAATCTTCTGTAAATAACCACTTAACTACTTTAAAAGAATCATAAAGATGATAAAATTGTAGAATTGACTATCACTGGTACCTAATTTTTCTTTAATAATTAATGCTCTCAATGGGACCCTAAAAGATCAGGGTGGTGCTCCTCTTTCTGCTGAGAATAAATTCCCATACTTCTCTTCAAATTCTGACCAGGAATAAAACTGGCCATTGTTATCCAAGGATTGTCTGGAGATATCCGACGGAGTACTGGGACTGTGAAACCAGAAGCCCATACTATAGCATGATCTTAGTGTGGGAGTATGTCACTCTTCGATTTGCTGTGCATTAATTTCAACTGCGGAAACATCAATGATACCAGGAGGAGTTAACCTATTAAAATGACCTCCTTCAACCTTAAGTGGTTCTTCACAGCTAGGACATTGACATTGAGTATGATTTAAAGCAGTAAATTCATAACTACAAATAGGACATTTATCCATAATTAAATTGCGATTTAACCACCAACGTAGACCAATAAATACAACTATAGGTGTAATTAAAATAAAACCAAATAATATTAAAATCGAATTCACTAACCACCCGAAACCTACAGAACCGAGTAACCAAATAACAGCTAAAAAAATTAGCCAATTACCAATATTAGACATAGTGAATTGAAATATTTTTGAGTTCCCTTGATTCACTTAGATTACCTCCTTTAATAAACTCTTTTCGTAAGCATTCAAATGCTTACCTTCTTTCTCTATCCTAATCACAAATTTCAAAGTTGTCTTACTCTTTCGGTAAAAGCTATCCTACCAAAAACCTTTAAACTTTTCTCTCGTAACCATTGACCATTACACCTTTTATCCTCTCCCTTCAGCATTTCTATACAAGCATTAGCTACTGCCTCTGGGTCTCGGTAAGCAACTCGCCATCCTAACTCTCCATCTTGTAAAGGTTCCGCCGAACCATCCATATCTCCTGACAAAACTGGCACTCCACAAGCCATTGCTTCCAAATAAACAATACCAAAACCTTCCTGAGAAGGCATTACATAAGCATCAGCTACTTGATAATGTTTAACTAAATCTTTTGTAGGGACAAATCCCGCAAATACTACTTTTTCCCCTACTCCTAAATCTTTAGCCAACTTGGCTAAGCGAGATTGGTCATCTCCCCGTCCAATTACTAAATACTTGACTTCTGGAAAAAAATGTAGTATATTGGGTAAAGCTCTAATTGTGATATCAACACCTTTATAGGGGTCTCCCGACCAAAGTCTAGCTACAGTCATTAATACCTTTGCACCCTGAAGATTGTAGTCCTCAATCAAATCTAAAGACAATGGTCCAGGAAAAAACTTATTCCCATCCACCATACAAGGCAACAAATGAAACTTTTGGGGGTTTAGATGATTACTTTCACAACAGCGATCGCGACTATAACGACTAATAGTTAAAATTTTAGTTGCTTGTTTTAATGCCTGTTTATATTTATTTGGTAGTGGTTCCCATACTTCCTTACCATAAGTTAAGACTGTGTAGGGAATGCCCAAAGGCACACACAAAAATTGAACCAATGGAGCCAAATTAATATGACCACAAAAAACCTGTTTGGGTTGTTTTTTAAGTATAAACCATAGTAATTTTGTAGCTAACCTAAATCTTCCTAACAAAACAGACTGACTTTTAAAATAATAGAAATTTAGTCTCTTTGACTGATAGGGATTTTCACAATCTTTACCATCTCTTAGTAACAAGATATCTGATTTTATAAAGAAGTCGTCAGGTTTTCCTGAATTTGCTAAGTCTTGGTAAGCTTGAAAAATATCCCTTACATAAGACTGAATGCCACCTTCGCAAGATAAAACTTCTAGAAAAACAAATATATTTCCTTTTTCGAGCATCAGTATTCTCAGACGTGAAGCGTAGTAGGTATTTAGTGAAACTAAGTTCTTTAGAGGCAGAACGTGATTCAGAAGCCTCTGTGTAGTAAACTTTTTGATACATAACAAACTTTTTGCTTGTTAATACCGAACAATAGAGGTCGGAACTGGCCTCGAATCCCGACGTATTTTGACCATAATCCTTTTGGCGACCAAAGGGAACAGGGGTTAAAGTTTAGTAGCTACCGTTGAGGAGGGTTCAGGGTCCTATACTGAAAGTTACCTTCTGCCTCCTTGCCTTCTGCCTTCTCAAAATTCCCTTGCCTTTAGGCAAGGGAGTATGTCAAGCCCTCTGAAGATTTTCTACAAATAGTACCTATCAAGAAAATCTACAAAGGGCGTAAAATTTTATAAATTTTTTGGATGTCGAGTCTTAGAATAGACCAAAAGTCAAGGATTTATCAATTGGTAAAGTAGCACCAATACCTAACCACATAGTAACTACAGTACCAAAAAGAAATACAGCAGTAGCTACCGGACGACGGAAAGGATTTTGAAACTTATTGACATTTTCAATAAAAGGAATCAACATTAACCCTAAAGGAATAGAAGCCATTGCCACAATGCCCAACAATTTATTAGGTACAACACGAAGAATTTGGAAAACTGGCCAGAAATACCACTCAGGCAAAATTTCTAGAGGAGTAGCAAACGGATTTGCCGGTTCACCAACCATAGCAGGATCTAATACAGCTAAACCTACACACAAAGCAATGGTACCCACAATTACTACTGGAAATATATAGAGCAAATCGTTAGGCCAAGCAGGTTCACCATAGTAGTTGTGACCCATACCTTTAGCTAACTTAGCTCTTAATTGAGGATCGCTCAGATCCGGTTTTTTTAAAGTGGACATAATCTTTTTTTTCTCCGTAACAACCGAAAGCTAGTATTTGATTATTGACAGCTTAACTTACAAAGGTCCTGAGATACCTTGCTTACGAATCATTAAGAAATGCAATAACATAAATACTGCAATTAGCCAAGGTAATACAAAAGTATGAAGACTGTAGAAACGAGTTAGAGTTGCTTGACCAACACTTGTACTACCACGCATAAGTTCTACAATAAATGGGCCAACAAATGGAATAGCATCAGGTACACCAGACACAATTTTTACCGCCCAATAACCAATTTGGTCCCAAGGTAAGGAATAACCAGTCACCCCAAAACTAACAGTAATTACAGCCATAACTACTCCTGTTACCCAGGTTAATTCCCGTGGCTTTTTAAAACCACCTGTGAGGTAAACCCGGAAAACATGAAGAATCATCATCAACACCATCATACTGGCAGACCAACGATGGATGGAACGAATTAGCCAACCGAAGTTAACTTCAGTCATAATGTATTGGACTGATGCTAATGCTTCTGCTACTGTTGGTTTGTAGTAAAAAGTCATGGCAAACCCAGTAGCAAACTGGATTATAAAGCAAACTAAAGTAATTCCACCCAAGCAGTAAAAAATATTTACGTGAGGTGGAACATATTTGCTAGAAATGTCGTCTGCGAGCGCTTGAACTTCTAAGCGTTCGTCAAACCACTTATAAGCGGGTGAATCAGTTACCTGTTTTGAGAACATGAAGCCAAAAATCCTAGATGAATATTGCTGTTTGTTAATGAATTAAGTTTCTGGGTAGTTAGGAAAAGATACTCACATCAACCTTTGAATCAGCAATACAAATATCATACCAACTGACAAAGGAATCAAGCAGTAAGTCTATTATTTAACAAAAATAAATAAATATTTACCCTTGTCTATCCTATAGTAAAAAATTTTAACATAATTTGTAGATATATTTCAGATAAGGTCGCAATTTTGGTTGAGTTCGATATTTTAAAGAATTTTCGTTTATAATAAAGGTTTTATCAAATGAATTAGGAATGAGGATTTTATTATTTACACAAGTTAAATTGCCTAAATTGCATATCATCTGAGTTCTTTCAAAAAAATTATGGACTTTATTTAATTCTCATTCCTTAAGTATATTGGCCAATTATAAATCCTTGATTATTTAATGCTTTTGTTTATGAAAAAAAGATTTTTGCAAATTACACTTCTATTAATATTGCCAGTGTTTCTGACCTGGGGACTTTGGATATCTCCTGTAACAGCTTTAACTACAGAACAGAGTTTATTAGCGGAAGCTTGGCGTATAGTCAATTTGGCTTATGTTGATGATTCTTTCAATCATCAGAACTGGTGGTTTATGCGTCAAAAATTGATGAAGAAACCCTTGAAAACTAGAGAAGAAACTTATAGCACTATTCAAGAAATGTTGGCTAGTTTAGAAGACCCATTCACACGACTTCTTAAACCACAACAATACCGTAATTTGCAGATTGATACTTCTGGAGAATTAACAGGAGTGGGCTTACAAATTGCTCCAGACTCTCAAACAGGAAAACTAATAGTCATTTCTTCCTTGGAAGGTTCTCCTGCTGAAGCTGCTGGCATCCAGGCAGGGGATCGGGTAGTCAAAATTGATGGTCATCCCACTACAGAATTTTCATTAGATGAAGCAGCAAATAGAATGCGGGGCACTGTTGGTTCTTCTGTGGTACTAACAATTTTGAAAGAAAGTAGGGATCAACCCCAAGAAATAACCATCATTCGGGATAAAATAGAGATTAATCCAGTCTACGCCAAGTTAGATTCTAGTTCTCAAGCAGGGCCGATTGGTTACATTCGTCTGAGTGAATTTAATGCTAATGCTACTGTAGAAATTAGCCAAGCAGTAGAGAGTTTTGAGCAGAAGGGAGCTATTGGCTATATACTTGATTTACGCAATAATCCAGGTGGGCTATTACAAGCTGGTGTAGAAATTTCTCGTCTGTGGTTAGATGAAGGTGTAATTGTTTACACCGTAAATAGACAAAGAATTCTTGGTAGTTTCTATGCGGAAGGTCCTGCTATAACTAATGCTCCATTAGTTGTATTAACTAATCAGGGAACTGCAAGTTCTAGTGAAATTCTAGTTGGCGCCCTTCAAGATAATGGTCGTGCTTTGCTAGTAGGTGAAAAAACTTTTGGGAAAGGGTTAATTCAATCTTTATTTGATTTATCTGATGGATCGGGATTAGCAGTTACTGTTGCCAATTATGAAACACCAAACCATAAAAATATTAATAAGCTAGGAATTATCCCTGATGTTGTGGTTAAACAAGACCAGATTTTGCCTAGCCAAATTACTAGGAGAGCTGATAAACAATATCAAGCTGCAGTAGAACTTATAATCTCTCAAAAAGTCAGACCTTAAAGCTCGTGGAGTCCGACGGAGTACCGGGACTGGGAAGGGAGAAGCTCACACCATAGCATCAGCTTGGTATGGGAGTATGTCACTCTCTCAAATCTTCTGGAAACAACTCTCTCAAATCTTCTAGAAAAATTATAGGCATTTGATGAGACTCTACTTGGTTACTTTGCTCCTGCATAATAGTCTTAGCTTGACTAGGGTCAAAATAACGACTAAATTTTTCTTGATCATTATTTAGTCTCTCTGTTGTAGCTTCAATTTCAGATTCTATAACTTGTAGTTTTTCTTGAATAGATTGGTAATGAGGTAACAATTTTAATAAAGCTGAAGTTACATAAATAGAAAGTAACATATTAGTTAATAGTTTTGCTGTACTTTCAATTGTTATTTCTACTATATAACTAGACTTTTGTTGTTTAGAGAAGACTCTAGGTTTGACTTGAATAGGCCGACTCTTGGAAACTTGTGAAAATTGAACAGGTTTAGTAGCTTGCATGCTTTTGTGTAGGATAGGTTAATCTATTATAATGCCTCTATTTTGTAGATCAACCTAATCTATAGTGAATAAATGATTAATTCTGACAAAATTAATTTTTAGCTAAAATAAAATTCTGCTTAAAAGAGACAGAAAACAGTTCTGATTTTAAGTAATAAAAAATGTTGATAGATAGATTAGTTAATTAATGATATTTGCAGAAGATTTAAATCTAGAAGACATTAGGAAAGTCTACTTACTTTTAGGAGAGCTTGCTTAGATGCTGCTTAGGATTCATTTTTGACTATTCTTGCTCATGTCTATTCGCCATGTCCATTTAATGTCTCAGATTGCCCATCCGGGATAATAATATTATCAATCAATTCATATGTCTCTTGCTTGTGGGCAAGGCAATAGAGACCCAATGTTTCGGTAAATAAAGTTGAAAAAATTGGGGCAGAGGCTGATACCCCTGCTAGCTTATCCCTATGAAGTAATAATTTCCAACCGTTCACAGCATGGAGTATGTTATTTGTACAGCTCAGTTGAGAGTCGGAATGCTAAAATTCCTGGGATTAGAGCAATTACTAGAGCAATTAATACTTGGGTATCAGATAAAGGCATAGTTCAAAACTCCTAAATGTTTGTAGTTGACTTTGCAGTTAATTTCCCATATTTTACCTATAATTTGCAAATTAATAGACTGATATTGTTACAAATTGAAACAAACATTAAATTTTTTCCTTTTTCTCTATTCTTTACTTCCTATGAAAATAGTTAGCTCTCTCTCTAAATCAGGGAGCTAACTTATAGATATTTCAGACAAGAACAGTTTTAACTATTTTTTTCAACAATCCAGGTAGATAAAGTAAGCTCCCATGATACTAACTCTTCCTCTTTAAACCAAAGACTAATCTCCTTCTGAGCAGTCTCAATTGCATCAGAACCATGTATCAGATTACGGCCAACACTGATTCCATAATCACCACGAATTGTACCAGGTTCAGCACTCAAAGGATTAGTCGCCCCAATGATTTTTCTTCCAGATGCTACAACTCCTTCACCTTCCCAAACCATTGCTACTACAGGGCCAGATGTAATAAATTCTATTAAGCCTGAAAAGAATGGTTTTTCTTTATGAACATCATAGTGTTGTTCAGCAAGTTTCTGGGTTACGCTGATAATTTTTAGACCCACTAGGGTAAAACCTTTTGTTTCAAAGCGACCGATAATCTGGCCTACAAGTCCTCTTTGGACACCATCCGGTTTAATCGCTATAAAGGTGCGTTCCAAACTAATACTCCTTAAAAATTTGCTCTATAATAATACTTTACAGTACCAGGACTTACGCAAATTTACCTTGAAAACACCATATGTAGGAGGCGAATGGCATTCGCCCTCACTGGGTGTAGTGCCCGTGCGTAAGTCCTGAGTACAAAGTAAATCATAGTTTAGGCTATAGCATTACAGTTTTTGCATGACTTTTATATCTATGACTTATTAAGTTCAAATTATCTCAAGTTTAGTATATTAAAATTTAAAATATAAAATTTTAAAATATAAAATGGATTTACACTCAACTATAAATC
Source organism: Trichodesmium sp. MAG_R03 (assembly GCA_023356535.1). Taxonomy (GTDB): domain Bacteria; phylum Cyanobacteriota; class Cyanobacteriia; order Cyanobacteriales; family Microcoleaceae; genus Trichodesmium. Next base: position 14,010 of record JAKQYF010000091.1, read on the forward strand.
AAAATTCTGCTGATATTTCAAAAAATAAATTATTAACTAATACTTCTCAAACAGATAAAACAGAAATTAATCATATCAATTCCCAACAAAAAAAATTATGGAGAATTGAAGATAGTGAGAAACTATATAGAATACTAGGGTGGGGTAATCCTTATTTTTCAATTAATTCTGCTGGTCATGTTACAGTTTTCCCTAAAGGTGATTTAGGAGGTTGTTTAGATCTATATGAAATTGTTGAATCTATTAAACAAAGAAATATAGGGCTACCATTAATTATTAGATTTTCAGATATTCTTGAAGATAGAATTGAAAGATTAAATGCTTGCTTTGATGAAGCGATCGCTCGTTATAATTATAAGAATATATATCGAGGTGTATTTCCTGTAAAGTGTAATCAAAATAGTCAGTTGGTAGAGGAAGTAGTTAAATTTGGGAAACCTCATAAATTTGGTTTAGAAGCAGGTTCAAAACCAGAATTATTAATTGCTATAGCTACCTTAAATACGGCTGACGCATTAATAATCTGTAATGGTTATAAGGACCGAGAATATATTGAGACGGCAATGCTAGCTCAAAGATTAGGGAAAATACCAATAATTGTTATTGAACAAGTAGAAGAAGTACAGTTAGTTATAGAAGCTAGTCGGAAACTAAATATTAAGCCTGTAGTAGGAGTTCGGGTTAAACTAAGCACTAAAGGTATGGGTCGTTGGGCAGGAACTACAGGCGATCGCGCAAAATTTGGATTGAATATTCCTGAAATAATTCAAGTTGTAAATCAGTTAAAAGGTACGGGTATTTTAGATTCTTTACAACTTTTACATTTTCATATTGGCTCTCAAATTTCTTCAATTAGTGTAATTAAAGATGCTATTAGAGAAGCAAGTCAAATTTATGTGGAATTAGCTCGGCTTGGAGCAAATATGAAATACTTAGATGTAGGGGGTGGTTTAGCAGTTGATTATGATGGTTCTAAAACAAATTTTTATGCTTCTAAAAATTATGATATGCAGAATTACGCTAATGATATTGTGGCAGAAGTTAAAGAAGCTTGTGAAGATAAAAATATATTACCTCCAATATTAGTTAGTGAAAGTGGTAGAGCAATTATATCTCATCAATCAGTTCTAGTTTTTGATGTATTAGGAGTTAGTCAAGTGCTGAAAGAAGAACCACTAATTATTGGTAAAGATGAACATTTAATTTTGCAAAACCTCTACGAAATTTATCAATCTATTAACCAAAATAATTATCAGGAAGCATATCATGACGCAATTCAATTCAAGGAAGAATCTATTAGTCTATTTAATTTTGGGTACCTTAGTATTAGTGAACGAGCTAAAGTAGAGCAACTATATTGGGGATGCTTTAAAAAAATTCAAGAAATATTAAAAAGCTCTGAATATGTTCCAGATGATTTAGAAGAACTGGAAAAAATTATGGCATCTATTTATTATATTAATCTTTCTATTTTTCAATCTGCTCCTGATAGTTGGGCGATTAATCAATTATTTCCAATTATGCCTATACATAGGTTAGATGAAGAACCTACTGAAAAAGCTATATTAGCTGACATTACCTGTGATAGTGATGGAAAAATTGATCGATTTATTGATTTACGAGATATTAAATCATTACTAGAATTACATCCTCTTCAAGTTAGTAATAAATCTTCCCAATGTTCTCCTATTCAAAATTTAGAAAATTCTGCTACAGAAATTACTTCTGTCTTTGAACCTTACTATTTAGCAATGTTTCTTGGAGGTGCTTACCAAGAAATAATGGGTAATCTTCATAACTTGTTTGGTGATGTCAATGTTGTACATCTTAAATTAACCTCTTCTGGGTACAAAATTGAACACGTTGTTAAAGGAGACACAATGACGGAAGTATTGAGTTATGTTCAGTATAATGCTGGCAGTTTAGTTGAAAGTATTCGCTGTCAAACTGAACAAGCTTTCCAAGAAGAAAAAATTACTCTTAAAGAATCACGAATGCTGCTACAAAATTATGAGAGTAGTCTCAATAGTTACACTTATTTAAGCGATATTTGACTTGGAGTAATTTTTGCTAGTGTAGTAGTTACAGTAAATTTCGGGCAAATGATGTACAGGGTAAATTGTAAAAATCATGTAGTGGGGGTATCTTGCCCGCGTAAGTGTACCTCAGAACAAAGGAAAGCGCTGTATCTACTTATGAATATAATGTGCACATTTCTCTATAAGTGCTATAGAAGTGAGTGTTTTGGTTAGGGCAATAAATTTTGGTTGTAAGGGAATAGGTAATAGGCAAGAGGAAAATGTCCTAAGGTATTTGTGTAGCGCTATAGTATGTAAAAGCTTTGAATCATTACAAACTATTAACAAGCTGTAAAATGTTGATTATTTATCAAAAATTATGATAGTTACTTCACCAAAAAATTTACCCCAAGAAGTAAAAATTCAACTCCTATTAACAGGAGGACATCAATATACTATTTATCTCAAATCTGATGCACCCTTACTCCAACTTTTAGCTAAAACATTCTTATCTAAAAATCAAAAAGCTGAAAATTCTACCCTATTTCAAATCCCTCTAGCAGAAGGTCATTCGGCTTTATGTTTTCCTAGTGAACATTTAGTAGGAATGGTAACTGAACCACCAATTTATTTGCAGCATTTGGAAGCACAAGAGACTAAAAATAGTATCAAAGATTATACTTATTCTACTACAACAACAGATAACTTAGAATCTCGTTATCTACGGATAGACAATTTTCTCACAAATTCAGAAAATCAACAACTATTTAATTATGTTTTGCAAAGAAAATCAGATTTTGTTCCAACTACAACATCAACTAAAACTGAAAATTATCGTCGTTCTTTAGTATTGCATTCTTTCCCAAAATTTAGAGAATTGATAGTTCACAGAATTAAAGAAGTTTTTCCTGATGTCTTAAATAAATTAAGTATTCCTGTATTTTCAATTGCTGAAATTGAAAGCCAATTAACAGCTCATAATGATAATAACTTCTATAAAATTCATAATGATAATGGTTCTCCTGATACTGCAACTAGAGTTCTTACTTATGTTTACTATTTTTATCGAGAACCTAAAGGATTTACAGAAGGAAAACTAATAATTTATGATAGTCAAATCCAAGGAAAGCACTATGTCAAAGCTGAAACATTTAAAACTATAGAACCTACAAATAATAGTATTATATTTTTTCTTAGTCGTTATATGCACGAAGTTTTACCAGTAACTTGTCCTTCTCAAGATTTTGCAGATAGTCGCTTTACTATTAATGGTTGGATACGTCGCACTGATTAATTTGATAGCAATTTATATAATCCGTATTATAAATTAATATTTTCCAGTCTTATTCTATTCCCATTCCTTAACTATTCATATCTATCCATTGATAAAACTAATTATGCTCAGTCAGAAATATAACCAAAATTTGGTTAAATCAAAATGTGTGAAAATTGATAATTTTTTAAGTCTGGCAGAAAATAAAAAAATTATCGAATCTGTGATTAAACTAGAAGCATATTTTCAAAAAAGTACTACTAGCTTAAACTAAAATAATACTAACTTTTGTAAATCAAAATATTATCAGGGCTTACGTACGGACACTATATCCATTGAGGATAAATAGTACTTACCCCTACATATAGCGTTTTCAAGGTGAATTTGTGTAAGTCCTAATTATATTTAGCACCTATTTCTAAAGCCAGAATTAGTAATCGAATTCAACTAGTTTTACCTCAAGTTTTGGCTACACTTGGTTATCAAGAATTTCCCATTGCTCAAGGGGAGTTATCGCCATCGCCACTTTCATGCAACAAAACCTCCAGATTTTATAATCTTTATGGTTTTGGTCCTGGTCCTCCTCCCAAATGTGGTTTACCATAAACATACGGGGAAAAGTCATATTCAGCGATATATGTATGTTTGTAGACAGCACAACTACATAACCCACCAACAATTTCGTTTAGTTGTTCTAGGTCTAAATGTATCAATTTTTGCAATTTTTTTTCTTCTTTTAATCTCTTTCTAAATTTCTCAATCATTGTTTTTTTGCTTAAAAAAATGTTTAATGGGACTTGTAGCATTATACCAATTCTCTTTTTAAGTGTTCTTAACTTAATTATACTTTACATAAAATATTAAATCCTTGTGTAGGGTTAATTAGGCACAGATTAATAGTTAAACTTAATATTTTGGTGTGATTTGCCGTAACCTAGCAATAATCAATCTTACTGCAGTTCTTAAGATTTATTTTATAGACACCCTCTTAAAGTATTTCAGTTTATGCTAAAATTCTACTTCCTAAGTTGAGAAATTACCAGATTATGACAAGTAGATTTTCACTAGCTAAATTTTTCAGTCTTTCTAGTAAACCCACTATTTCAATGCAGATGATGTGGGTAGGTCTCATCCTTACAGTTCTATTTATATTAATTGCTATTTTTGCTCCACTTTTAGAAAATTTAGGCTTACTTCAAGACCCTCAAGAATTTCTCAGTAACCCTATACATCAAACACCTTCTTTTGAACATTGGTTTGGTACAAGCCGTCAAGGTTATGATGTATTTTCTCGAACTTTATTCGGTGCACAAGTTGCTTGGCAGGTTGTAATTTTAGCCACGGCATTAAGTTTAATTATTGGTGTGCCGTTAGGTATGGTAAGTGGTTACCTTGGAGGCAGAATTGATAAAGTTTTAATATTTTTTATGGATACTGTTTATACTTTACCAGGATTATTGCTTTCTATCACTTTAGCTTTTGTAGTTGGAAAAGGAATATTAAATGCAGCGATCGCTCTGAGTATTGCTTATATTCCACAATATTATCGAGTAGTTCGTAATCATACAGTTAGTGTGAAAACGGAACTTTTTATTGAAGCGGCAAGAGCGATGGGTGCTAATACTTGGAGAGTGTTGACTCGTTATTTATTTTTAAATGTTATTCAGAGTGTACCTGTATTGTTTACTCTTAATGCTGCAGATGCAGTTTTAGTATTAGGAGGATTGGGATTTTTAGGATTAGGACTATCTCCTGAAACTGCTGAATGGGGAAATGATTTAAGATTAGCTTTGGATGCTTTACCAACTGGTATTTGGTGGCCTGCTTTTTTTCCTGGTTGTGTTTTAACTTTAATGGTGGTTGGACTATCTTTATTAGGAGAAGGGTTGAATGAATTTGTTAATCCTAAATTTAGAAATCAATGAAAAGGAAGGTAACAGGTGTTAGGTTTTAGGTGGCAGGTGTTAGGTGGCAGGTGTTAGGTGGTAGGTGTTAGGTGGTAGGTTGGTTGGTGGC
>JAKQYF010000092.1 GCA_023356535.1 Trichodesmium sp. MAG_R03
TTCTTCAGAAAAAAATTCTTTAGGAGTGCTACCTTTACCCGCAGCTAAATGTAAAACACTAATGCCTTTTTCTACATCTATTAATTGAAATAAATCTTGGTCTCCCGAAAGAATTTTTACCCTAAAGCCAGCAGCACTAGCTTTTTTTGCTAAAGTTCCCAATATATCATCAGCTTCATAGCCAGGAGCAGTAATAACTGTTAAATTAAAAGCTTTTAAAAGGTCTTGCAAATTTCCTAGGTCAATAATTAAATCTTCTGGTGGTTCTGGTCGATCTGCCTTATAATTTCCGTCAGCTTCATGGCGAAATGTAGGTTGTCCTAAATCAAAGGCGATCGCTAAATATTCTGGTTTTTGAGTATCTATTACTTCTAGTAAAGATTTCAGGAACCCAAAACAAACACTTGTAGGAATACCTGTAGAAGTTTTCAAACCTCCACTACGACTTTTGGCAAAAGCGTAGTAGGAACGAAAGGCTAGAGAATGACCGTCAACCAAAAGGGCTGTGGGAGGGTGATAAACCATTTCAAATTTGTACTTTGGAACAATAGTCTATTGTAGCTTAATCAAATATTAATCCTTTCCTTTACTTCTAGTATTATATTATTGCTAGACTGGAGAGTACAAAGTTCTTCTCAAAAAGGATTTGCTTATCTTACTGAAGGTATTACTGGAAAATACTTACAGTACTTATAGTTATAGTCATTCAGATTTAGATTGAGACAAGATTTTCTTGCTGTGAAAGGGTTTTAGCTGAAAAAGTATCCCATTCTTATTCGGAATCACTATATCAATAAAGAGTTGATAACCTAGATATTCCTGAAAGCCTTAGCTAGTAATAGCTATTCCAACAACTTTGCACGATCTAGTTACTAGACTTAAACAGATAAAATGGTGCTTGAGAAAAATGGCTTAATATCCTGTAAATTCAGGCTTTTCCGAAAAATACATTCCACTACTTATCTATGCAAATATCACATATAGCATATTGCCTTTTATACTTTTGAAAATCTTCAATCAACAAACTTGTTCTATAATCAACACCATTTTTGTTCAAGTGATATGGTGTATTAAACATCATCTTATCAGGAATCATATATCTTTTAGAACTTCCTAAAACTATCAATCCATTTTTGATATATTCTACCTCAACTTTCTTTATTTTTTCAGTCATGTTGAAATATGAAGCATCTTGAAGACCAGGGAAAGAAATAAGTAATATAGCATTTCTCTTTTCAATTTTTGCCTGAAATTCTTTAATTCGTGCCATGACAGACTGATTAAATTTACCTTCAGCCTTTGAGTAAGGCTTAAATTTTCTTCTTTCTAACTCCCAATGTGTGTAAGTATCACCATATTGATTGAATGAATTCACACCATAAACCATATTTTCCTTCACATTTATATACTCTGTTAATTTAAATTTAGAAACTGTATATTTAGGGATATATTTGACTATATTTAACATTTGAACCTGGTTCAGTAACCTAATTTTTGATGAATTCACATCAAATATAGTACGGAATAAATGTTGAGTTACGCGATTATAATCCCGGTAAAAATGTGCATATTCAGGTACAAGTAAGATAATATCTCCCTTTTTAACATATTGAATTGTGTTGGAGAGCATATAATTTAAGCCAATACCTGCGTGGATCCCAGTATTAATTGGATTCAGGTTTAATTCATCTTTAATTGTTTGGCTATTGAGACCAAAACTTAAGTTAGAACCACCAATAAAAATGATTCGAGGGGAAGGAGTACTTTTAAGTCGAGAATCTTTTTTCAATGCACCAAACAGTAGAGACTTTGAAGCACGTGGTGTGGGGGGCAAAAATAAGCCTAATATGAAAAAAATCACCATTGGTATAGTAAAGCCAATTATCTTAAATATAAATTTTCTCACAAATTTATCCTAAAATTGAAAGTAAATAAATCTTTGTTCTTGACCGCTAGACATTATTATTATTATTGCAATAATCATTAAGTAATATATTGCATACCTTAATGGTCTATTCCATTTTCTGCCTAAATTAGCAATCGCATATTGTTGTTCTCTTCCGAGCCATTCGATTATAATAAATCCGATTACCAAAATAATAGTATTTAACGATTCACGCTTTTTCGGAAATTCTGGTTCTGTAAACAGTGAATAAGAGAATATTTCGGAGATATAACTTGTTGCATGATTAATATTTTCTGCTCTAAAAAATATCCAAGCAAAAACAATTAACCCAAAAGTTACTAACATAAATGATAGTTCTTGAATACTAGGAAAATGTTTTCCCTGAGCCACAATACCTAAATTTTTGCGGTTGTTTTTAGTAAGCAAAAGTGGCAATAAGTAAATAGCATTTAAAGCACCCCAAATAATAAATGTCCAATTTGCTCCGTGCCAAAAACCGCTGACTATAAATATTATAAAAGTATTTCTGACTTTCATCCAAGTACCACCACGACTGCCACCTAAAGGAATATATAGATAATCTCTAAACCATGTTGAAAGTGAAATATGCCAACGCCTCCAAAATTCTGCAATATCTCTTGAAAAATAAGGAAAAGCAAAATTTCTCATCAGGTCAAAACCAAAAAGACGTGAAGTACCAATAGCTATATCTGAATAACCTGAAAAGTCTCCATAAATTTGGAAAGTGAAGAATAAAGCACCAAGGACTAAAGTACTACCCGAATAATCACTTGAATTATTAAAAATCAAATTTGCATATTTACCACAGTTATCTGCAATCACAATTTTTTTGAAAAGTCCCCAAAGTATTTGTCGCATACCATCTACGGCTTTTGAATAATCAAATGTCCGTTTAGTATAAAATTGAGGCAGTAAATGAGTAGCTCTCTCAATAGGTCCTGCAACTAATTGGGGAAAGAAACTCACAAATGCTGAAAAAGCAATCAAGTCTTTTGTTGGCTCAAGTTTTCTTTTATAGACATCAATAGTGTAACTCAATGTCTGAAAAGTATAAAAGCTAATACCAACAGGCAAAATAATGTTTAAGGAGTTAACTTTGATTTCTGCCCCAAATAAAGAAAATGTGTTGATAAAATTTTCTAGGAAGAAGTTATAGTATTTAAAAAAACCAAGAAAACCAAGATTTACTAAAATACTTATCCAAAGTAGAACTTTTCTTTTTGCTAAGTTTTCTTCTTTGGATAGTTTAAGCCCCAGGCTATAATCAATAATGGTGCTAATGAGTATCAGTGACAAAAATCTCCAATCCCACCAACCATAAAAGAAATAACTTACTGCTACTATTAAAAAGTTTTGTAGCTTCAAGTTTCTGTTGCTTACAAACCAATAAAGAATAAAAACTATCGGTAGGAATATTGCAAAGTCTATTGAATTAAAAAGCACTTTTCATTATTATTTATGAGCTGCGCTCGTGAATAATAAACTATTCTGCTGTATTGGTGCAACCTGTTCTAGGTGCTTCCAACTTAATTGTTATGTAAGAATGGAAATTACACTCTGCTAGTTTTGATTTTTCCCCTAAGCCTAAAATATAATAGATGGCAATGTCTCAAGAAAAGAAAAATATTATTGTGTGGATGAAATAAACCAATACTATAAAATTCTAGAACTTGAACCTGGAGCAACTCTAGAGGAAATAAAAGAAGCTTACCGAGATTTGGCTTTTGTCTGGCATCCAGATCGCTTTATCCACAATACTCGTCTACAAGCAAAAGCTCAAATTCGTCTCAAAGAGATTAATGAAGCTTACCGTAAATTACGTTATTTTTTAAGTAGTTCTCAACAGCAAGTTGCTCCAACAAGACCAACTCCTAGTCAAACACGATCAACACTCCATCGATATCCACCCTCTTCTCAGTCTCCTCAAAGACCACGAAATTCTAATACTAATCATGGTTTCCAGCAGGTCTATGTTCAAACACATACTCGTCAAGCAAATTCAATAACTTCTAATATTCCTTGGGGTAGTTTGATTGGTACTTTCCTTTTTTACACTATGACTGCCTGGGTGTTGGTTATTTCTAAGTCTCCTGTCTGGAGTTGGGCCGTGGTTGAAGGTGTGGCATGGATGGGAATAACTGTTTTGGCAATTGAGGGGTCAAGTTCTCAGAGGTGTTGGGCGATCGCCATGTTAGGTGCTGGTGGTGGAGCGGGTTGGATAGCTGGCAATTATGTGGGAGGTATAACAACTGCTTTGGCATGGGCGATAGTGGGATCTATTCTAGGAGTAATTGCTGGTACTGAACCAAAGGCCAGAACTGTTGCTGCTGTAGTGACTATTGGTGGAGTAATTGCTTTACTGGGATTTTTGGCTGGGAAAGGGGCAGAAAATATATTGCTGGTTGTGGTTGGTTCAATTATTTGGTCTACTGGTGGATTTATTTTTGGGACAATAGTTGATGCTGTGATTACTTCAAAGAATGGTACTGGTGTATGTAGTATGTTAGGCTTTGTTTTGGGCGCTTGGGTTGGAGCTTGGTCTGCTGCATGGAATTCTACTCGGTCTCATAAAGTGGCGATCGCTTTGGTAAGTGCTGGACCTCATGTTATTATTGGGTCCTGGGTAGCTATTAGTATTGTGGCTGGAGTAATTGCTCAAATGCTAGCTGGAGACAAATTAATAGAGTTGTTTCATGGCTTTTTTACTTTTTTAATTTTGGCTATCATTTCTGGGTTAGGTTTGGGTTTTGGTTGGTGGCTTTCAACAAATATAATATAATTTTATCTGTAGATAAATCTGAAGACTTAAAATTTTTAAATTAATTTAAAATTAACTTTTTTCCTTCTTTTAATAATTGTTCAAACTTAGATATAGGCAATGGAGGGCTGAACAAATAACCTTGAATTTCGTCACATTTGTGCTTCTGAAGAAAGTCTAGCTCTGCTTGAGTTTCTACTCCTTCAGCAACTACTCTTAAGTTTAAACTATGAGCCATTTGAATAATTGCAATTGTAATTGCTTCTGTCTTGCTATCTGCTGTAATATTACGAATAAAACTTCTATCTATTTTAATAACATCAAATGGAAACTCCCGAAGATAACTTAAGGATGAATATCCTGTACCAAAATCATCTATTGATATTTTAATTCCATATTTTTGCCATGCTTTCATAACTCTACTTGCAGTTTTTTTGTTTTGCATAACTAGGTTTTCTGTAACTTCTAATTCTAGATGATTAGGTTTTAAATCTACTTCTTGAATGATTTTAATAATTCGTTCTTGCAGATTTCTCTGCATAAATTGACGTCGGGATAAGTTAACTGCTATTTGGAATGGAAAAAAACCTGCTTTTTGCCAAATTTTTGTTTGATTACAAGCAGTTTGCAATACCCATTCTCCTATAGAAATAATTAACCCTGTTTCTTCTGCTAAGGGAATAAATGCTGCCGGTGAAATCAAGCCTTTTCCTGGGTGAAACCAACGAATTAAAGCTTCTGCCCCAGTAATTTTACCTTTCCTAAGATCAAATTTTGGCTGATAATAAATGTGAAATTCTGAGCGTTTTAACGCATTGCGCAAATTAGTTTCTAAGGCAAGTTGTTCTAGAGTAATTACAACTGCTTCTGACTTGTGCAATTGATAATTGTTTCCTCCTTTTTGTTGAGCATGATACATTGCTGAACTAGCATTTTTTAGCAGTCCATCCACTGTTATGTTATCTAATGGATAGAATGTAATTCCGATACTAGCAGTAATGTAAATTTCATAGCCTTCTAAAACCATTGGTTGAGAGATTATATCTAAAATAGATTCAGCTATATCAATAGCATTTTGTTTTTGTTCTACTGGCTTAAGAATTATGGCAAATTCAGAAGATTCTAAATGAGCTAATATCTCAAGACATGTAATAGATTCCTTAAGTCTTTTTGCTATAGTACATAGTACTAATTCTCTATTTTGAGTCCCCAATGTTACTTGGATTCTACGAATTTTGTCTAAGCTAATATAAAAGATAGGTATTTTCGGAAAATGTTGATCTTTGTGAGATTCATTGATATTACATAAATCTCCTAAACTAGCTTTATTTTCATGAGATAAAATTTCATCTAGTTTACCTTTAAATAAGGAACGATTTGGTAAATGAGTTATTGGATCGTACTGATGTCTTTGCAGAGCTATTTCAATTGTTAAATATAAGTTTTTTTCCTCAAAAGGTTTGACAATATATCCAAAAGGACTTGTTGCTTTTACTCTTTGTATAGTTTGATCATCAGTGTAAGCTGTCAAGAATATTATCGGTATTTGTAAGCTTAACTGAATTTGTTCTGCTGTTGTTACCCCATCCATTTCTCCTTGCAACATTACATCCATTAATATTAAATTTGGTTGTTTTTCTACTGCCATTACAATTGCTTCTTCCCCTGAAGAAACAATATCAACAACTACATATCCCATAGCTATGAGGCTATCTGCTAAATCTTCAGCAATAATACTTTCGTCTTCAACAATCATAATTTTTGATTTTGACATTTATATACCTCTAGAATTTATGATAATTTAGGCTATAAAAGGTTATTTTAAAAACTGTGCCTACTTGATTAACTACCTCAATTTTTCCCTTAAGTTGTCTTACTAATGAGCAAACTAAACGTAATCCTAAAGAACCAGAATTTTCATAGTTTAAACCTTCCGGCAAACCAATGCCATTATCACCAACTTGGAGAATAAACTTATTTTCATTATTCGGTTCATAATTGAAGTCTATAGAAATATTTCCTAAAGATTCTTGTGTAAAAGCATATTTGAGAGAATTAGAAACAAGCTCATTAATTATTAAACCACAGGGTACTACGGTATCAATATTTAAGAAAACAGAAATGATTTTTACATTTAACTTCACACCTCTTGCTTTAACTTCATAAGCTTGGAATATATGAGAAACTAGGTTGTGAATATATTCACTAAAATCAATTCTGGATAAATCTTTTGATTGATAAAGATGTTCATGAACTAGAGCCATCGATCTAACTCTATTTTGACTTTCTTTTAACATTTCCATCACACCTTCATCTTGAATATATCTTGACTGTAATCTTAACAAACTAGAAATTACTTGTAGATTATTCTTAACCCGATGATGAATTTCTTTTAATAGTACCTCTTTCTCTGCTAAAGATGCTTTAATTTGTTCCTCATTTCGTTTTCGCTCTGTAATATCACGAATTACTGCTTGAATTACTCGATTTTTTAATAACTTTTTATTTCTATCTGTTTCATAGCTTTCTCCTACTCTCATTGCAGTCAACAAAACTTCTACTGGAAATTCTGAGTTATCCGCTCTTTTCATTATCCACTCAAAACGATTATTACCTTTGCATATTGCTCTAACTATTTTTGTATAAAGTAATTTGTGTGATGGTGGCCCACTTGGTTGATATTCTGGATAAAAGTCTGTTGGTTTTTTAGTAAAAAATTCTTTTTTGCTGCTTAAGCCAAGCATGGTTAAGGTAGTACGGTTACAGTCAAACACTCCTTGTTCATCTAGTAAAATTACGGCATCACTAGTAGCTTCATAAAGACTACGAAATTTTTTTTCAGATTCTTGGAGCGAGGTAATTAATTTAATGTTCATTGCCTCTGCTTGTTTGCGCTCGCTAATATCTATTCCCACTGAAACTACTGCTTTTCCCTTATCGTATTTATGAAATACAATTAGATAGTTTTTAATTGTATCATTCACTTTTGTTTGAATTTCCTGGGACATTTGTTGTTCTGAGCTAGCTAAAAAGTTATTAATAGATTGAACGAAAGCCGAACTACTTCCAAGAAAACCTATTTCTTGACCAATAAATTTTTCTGGTAGTAAATTAAAACTACCTGCTAATTTTTTGTTTACTCCTATATATCGTAAGTCTGAACTAATCCAAGAAACGGACCAAGGTACAGCATCTAAAACTGCTTGTAGTTGGTCTTTAGCTTTTTGAAGAGCTTCTCCTGATTTTCTGCATTGAGTTATGTCAATAGCGGTACCAATGACACCTTGAAAATTTCCAAATTTATCTTTTAAAGTAATGGCACTAAAGTTGAGATAGACAGGTATTTCATCTTTGCGCTTATGAATACTCTCCCACTGAAAAGTAGAGCAATTCTCTCGATTAAAGATTGGTGTTTCTGGCATATTTTTTGCTGGTAGTATAATTTTTTCTACTTCCTCTTGATAAATAAAATCTTTGAGACAACGACCTATTATTTCGGATGGTTCATAACCATAAATGTGTTTAGCTGCTTGATTAACAAAAGTAAAACGCCCTTCAGTATCCAGAGACCAAATTAAATTTTGAGAAGTTTCTACTAGATGCCTATATTTTTTCTCACTTTCTGCTAATGCTTGTTCCACTCGTTTTCTTTCTAGAGCATTAATAAACATTTCTCCGATAATTCTTAACAGAGCAATAATGTCTTCTGACCAGTTTTTTTCTTCCCTAACTGACTCAAAACCTAAAAATCCTATAGAAACATTACAATATGTCATTGGTACAACAATTAGAGATTTTATAGATTGCGATCGCAACAATCTTTTAGTTATCCATTTTTCTTTTGTGAGTTTAGCTGTACTGGGAATATAAATTGTTTCTAGCTGCTCTATTTGCTCTTCCCATTCTACTGATGCTGTGATTGGTATTTGTTTTCTTTCCTCAATTTTTGCTTGAATTCCCGTTGCACACCACTCGTAATTATTATTGATATACTTACCTATTTCATCTAGTAAAAATATATAGCTACGATCTACACCAATAAAAGTTCCTATCCATTCTAGAGCTACTTGAATACCTTGATCAATTTCATCAATAGCTAAATTAATAAAATGGGTTGATAAAGTTGCAATTAATTCTTTAAAATTTAGCCTATATAGTAGTTCTTCTCTTGCCTGTTTTTGTATTACAATTTCATCTATAAGTTCTTCATTTAAAACCTTAAAATCTATAAATTCTTCATTGAAAGCACTAAAATAAAATCTGCTTTCCGAAACTTTTTCTTCTAATTCTTGCTGGTTTTTTTGCGGTTCTGATTTGCTTATTTTACTAGCTGTAATGTTAATATTAACCACTCTTAATCCTTCTATTTTATCTGTTGCCGAAATTAAGGGAATTACCTTAGCTTCATATCCTATCTCTCCTATTTTCCAAAACCATTGAACTTGATTACCTGCCATTGCTAAGTCAATTTTATTCAATATTTCTTGATTTTCTTTGTATAGTTGAAAAATTGAATTTCCTACTAAGTTTTCTGGTTTTATCCCTACTTGTTTTGGTTGACCTTGTACAAAAGTAAATATACCTTTGCTATCTACTTCCCAAATAATTACAGATGTTTGATTAATTATTGTTTGTAAACGTGCTTTACTTTTTTGTAGAGCATTTTTAGTATACTGATGTTCTACTTTCTGTTTATTTAACTCTTCTGTCAACTGAGCCACATTTTGCTGTAAAATTTTTACCAGGTTATAAATCATTGATATTAATTTTATAAAAGGATAATATTTTAAGATTACTGAAATATAGTCATAACTTACCCAATGGCACTAGTTGTAGTAGTAATATCTGGAAAATCAAAAATTTATACACGATATTATAGCGGTGCTGCGTAAGTCCTGATACTATAAAAAAAGATCTTGATGATTTAGGTTAAAACTAAAACTAAAGTCTTTATATATTTCAAATTTAATCAGGTATGCACTATTCTGTTTTGCAGAAGGCAAAAGTCAAAAGCCAAAAGTCACGGATTCAGATTTTATTGACTGAAAACTATGACTAAATTATATTTATATTATTTCAATTATTTTAAAAGAATTAGCTCATCTAAAGTAACAAGTCCAAAGAAACAATGACCAAAAAATAAGGTCTCAAGGTTCCCCTTTTCAGGGGATGAAAAAAAATATTTTATTCAGTATCTCAAGTCTTATGCTGAGGGCGGTCAGTACTGAATAATTGATCACTGATAACTGATAACTGAAATGATCTTAACAGAATCAAGCAGACTCAAGTTTACTAATGATATAAATATCTGTCGCATTTTGAATGGAATGTGGCAAGTATCAGGTGCTCATGGCCGTATCGATCCAAAAGCTGCTATTCAAAGTATGTTTAATTATATGGATGCAGGTTTCACTACTTGGGATTTAGCAGACCATTATGGCCCGGCGGAGGACTTTATAGGAGAATTTAGGCGACAAATAATAGTTAATAGGGGAGTAGAGGCTTTATCTAGTTTACAAGCTTTTACAAAGTGGGTGCCAAGACCCATAAAAATGACTAAAAAGTTGGTTGAGCAAAATATTGATATTTCCCGCAAAAGGATGAATGTAGATACTTTAGATTTAGTTCAATTTCACTGGTGGGAATATCAAAATAACAATTATTTGGATGCTCTTAATTATATGACGGAGCTTCAGTCAGAGGGAAAAATTAAGCATTTGGCTTTAACTAATTTTGATACTGAACATCTGAAGATTATTATTGAGAGTGGAATTAAAATAGTTTCTAATCAAGTTCAATTTTCTCTTGTAGACCGTCGTCCTTTGGTAAAAATGCTTCAATTTTGTAAAGAGAATAATATTCAACTTTTTGCTTATGGTACATTATGCGGTGGTTTATTGTCAGAAAAATATTTAGATTCTCCAGAGATTGAAAATAGAAACCTGAATACTGTTAGTTTGAAAAAATACAAAAATATGGTTGATATGTGGGGAGGTTGGAGTCTATTTCAAAAACTATTAAGTCTACTCAAAAAAATTGCCGATAAGCACAAAGTTAGTATCTCAAATGTGGCAGTTAGATATATTTTAGAACAACCAACTGTAGCAGGTGCAATTGTTGGAACAAGGCTAAGTATTTCAGAAAATTTGCAAGATAATTTTCGAGTGTTTGATTTTAATTTAGATGCAGAAGATTACGAAAAAATTAATTATTTTACTGGAGAGTCACGGGATTTGTTTAAATTTCTTGGTGACTGTGGTGATGAATATCGAAGATAATTAAATTTAAAACCTTTGAATTGCTAATACTCACAAATAAGACTCATAAAAGGATTGGAAAATATGCCTGATTTATTTACTTTAGAAATTAGCGATCGCATCTGTTCTCATATGAACGAAGACCATCAAGATGCGGTACTTTTGTATGCTCAAAAATTTGGCAGTTCTCCCAATGCTACAGCAGCAAAAATGCTTTCTATTGATGCTGAAGGTATGAACTTAACTGCTGAAGTTGGTGGAAAAAGTTTACCCATAAGAATAGAATTTGACCATGCTTTAAAGGATTCTGAAGATGCTCATAATACTCTTATTGATATGCTGAAATTAGCTCGTGTTCAAAAGTGAGAAATGAGCAATTTTTTGTTTTGAAAAAGCACTAGCTTTTTGGTTGATAGAGCTAAAAAAGTGAGCGTTTTGGGGTAACTATGATGGAAAAGCTACACTTTTTAGATACTCGAAAAAGGCTATAACCTTTATATATAAAAACTTTTAGATTTATTCAGCAGAGCAATAATTAGGGTTTGCATCAAAAACAGAGTGTGGGAAGGGTGGAGAGTTGGTTCCTGTGGGGAGGGTGTGAAGATAGAGAAAGTAGGAGGAATAATTGTGAGACTGATTTTTCTACCTTTGCTCTCCCTAAAATCCTAACTTTTTGGTAGTTATATATCCCACATTCCGTACTTGATTATGTAGTATAAAAAAATACATCAATGATCATCAGAATTTGAGCCAACAAATTAAACAAATTAATTCTATAGAACACAAAAAATTAGTGGCATGAGTATTTTTGGCAAACCAGGGAAGTCTGTTGGCAGCAGAAAACACAGGAGGAACTACACTCCTGTTGATAGCATCAATTAATTTTCTTAACTCTTCAAGTGGTGGGATTGCTTATTATTAAAATCACAATAATATTTTTGACAACAATAGGGTAAAAACTCTAAAATCAAGCTCCTTTCTTCTGTGAGATTAACCACTTTTGGCGATTGATTAATTATCAACAAATGTACTCCTTGAAAGCATTAAAATATCCATCTTAATGTCGGAGTATTTGTTAGCTTTCCTAACTGGTTTTTCACGGCACTATTGGTTCTTTTTAAAGTTTTTCTCAGTTCTCTTTGGCCTAGATTATACACTAATAAACACAGTGATATAATAAATAGTATTGTTTCTACTCTTTCTGGTTTTTTGACAAAAAAACTACTTGATTAAATAGATATTTTTTTGTAGCTTTTTGTGCTACGTTGTGAAGTGCGGAATGTGGGATATATGGAAAAGCTGCACTTTTTAGATAGGAGATTTCTTTTTTGAAAAAGTAGCGATCGCTGATTTGCAGGCTTATTGATGTTTAATTCATCTATTGGACAATAGTTAGAATTTTTTGACACAAGCTATTTGATGTCTCTAGAAAATAGATACGAAAGGAGAAGACAGTAGTGGGCATTTCTTTTGGGAAAGCTAGGGCCAATGCTCAGATATCTCCACAAATAAAATGTGCCGCTCCCCTTAACAAGCAGGAAGTATTTTATTATCAATCTTATGATTGGTCTAAGATCAACGAACACAGGGGGAAGACATCACCTCTGTCAAAACAGCGGTTAGGGCTTCCCTGGCTGAAGAATCCCGCGCTGTCCCGTAAGGGCAACGTCGGGAGTATATCAAGTACATAATTTATAGATATAGAGATAGTCCAGTAGTGGACAGACACATCTAAAATGGTGCGTTACCCTTCGCTAACGCACCCGACTGGACTGACACAGCTAAAAATGTAGGTTGGGTAGAACGAAGTGAAACCCAACAAAGGCTTATTATGATTAGGTTTCGTCCCTCAACCCAACCTACCCTTATTGCACCATTTTAGCTATATCGGTCTACTACTAGGGCATCAAGCCTTAAATGTTGTATTAGGATTTTGGCAAAAACAATACATAGCTTAGATTTTGCTATTTTCCTATTACCCTATTTTCAGCTTGATGCGCCACTACTAGACTGACTCAACCCAACTGAACTCTTAATCTGTATATCCGTGGCCAAATCCGTGTGAGCGCATCCATTACCAAATCCGTGTCTTGCCCTGACCTAATTCAAAATCGACCCCCCCATCATCTTCTGATACCGCCATTCTAACTCCTTCCTCAACAGAGGCCAACTATTTAAACTTTCATCCTTCTCCATTACCTCCAAAGCAGCACCCCGCGCCAACTCCAAAACCTCTTGATCTTCAACCAAACTGGCCAAAGCAAAATCCGGTAAACCCGACTGCTTCGTTCCCAATACCTGACCAGGACCCCGTAAACGCATATCCATCTCTGCGATAAAAAATCCATCCTGAGACTGTTCCAAAACTTTCAAGCGTTCCGTAGCGTCCGTCGAACCGGCACCCCTCATCAACAAACAATAGGATCTATAGACACCACGACCCACCCGTCCCCGCAACTGATGTAACTGAGATAAACCAAATCTTTCTGCATTTTCAATTAACATTACCGTAGCATTCGCTACATCTACCCCTACTTCCACAACAGTAGTAGATACTAAAATCTGAGTTTGATTATCCCGAAATTTACTAATAGCTTGGTCTTTTTCTGCACTGCTCATTCTGCCATGCAATAAACCTATTTGAAACTCTGGAAAAACTTTATCAGCTAATTTTTGATGTTCTTCTATTGCAGATTTTATATCCAGCTTTTCTGACTCTTCAACTAAGGGTAAAACTACATAAACTTGTCTGCCCTGAACTATTTCTCGGCGGATTAAATCATAAGCTTTTTTACGTTGTCTCCCAGTCAGAATTGTTGTTTGAATTGGTTGTCTTCCTGGTGGTAGTTCATCTATTTGACTAACATCTAAATCTCCATGTAATGTCAAAGCTAAAGTTCTGGGAATAGGAGTAGCTGTCATTGCTAAAAAATGGGGAGATTCACCTTTTTGTTGTAATTTTGCTCTTTGTTGAACCCCAAATCGGTGTTGTTCATCTATTACTGCTAAGCCTAATTTATGAAAGCTGACTGTATCTTGAATTAGAGCATGAGTACCAACTAATACTGGTAATTCTCCAGTCTCAAGTTGAGAGTAAATTTCTCTACGTTTTCCTATTTTTGTCGAACCTGTTAATAATTCAACTGGTAAATGTAAGAGATTAAACCAAGTAACTAATTTGCGATAATGTTGTTCTGCTAATACTTCTGTTGGTGCCATTAAAGCAGCTTGATAACCAACTTGAATTGCTGCTAACATGGCAACTACTGCCACTACTGTTTTTCCAGCTCCCACATCTCCTTGCACTAATCTTTTCATTGATTCTGGTTTTTTTAGGTCGCTAAGAATTTCATTGATTACTCTTTTTTGAGCATTAGTTAACTGAAATGGCAGGAGTTCATAGAACTTATTAATTAGTTTTCCTGTGACTGGTAAAGCTATAGCTGTCTCTGTTTTTTTTTGCAATTGTCGACGTTTTAATAATCCTAATTGTAGGTAGAAAAATTCATCAAAAACTAAGCGACGACGAGCTGCTGCTAAACAATCTTGATCAGTGGGAAAATGAATATGTTTAATGGCGTTTTTTAAATTTATTAATTGATATTTATTTATGAGTACTTCGGGTAATGTTTCAGGAATTTTTTCTGCTGTTGGTAAACTTGTAAATACTGCTCGTCTGACAACATCTGCTCCTACTCCTTCTGTTAAAGGGTAAACTGGTACTAAACGACCAACTTTCATAGATTCAATTTTACTGCCTTCCCTATCGAGAACTTCTATTTCTGGGTTATCTAAATTTTTGCCATATTTGTTTTCTTTGACTAGACCTGAAACAGCGACTGTTGCACCGACTGGGTAGATTTTTTTTTGCAGCATTTGCCAACCTTTGTTACTGAATCTAGGCCCGGCAAAAAAGCGACTGATTTTTATTTGACCCGTGACATCTGTTAGAGTAATTTCTAGAATAGTTAATTTCTTATTTTTAGGACTAGAAAAACAGTTTAACCGTTTAACTTTGCCAATGATCGTCACAGTTTCTCCAGGTTCTAAGTCACAAATATTTACTTGACGAGCATAATCTATATGGTCTCTTGGGTAATAAAAAAGTAATTCTCTAACTGTATATAATCCTAAAGTTTCTAGGCGATTACTATTTTTAATTCCGATACCTTCTATATCCTTAAGTATCTGTTCTAGTGCTAGGTGATTAGTATATTCTTGTGAATAATTAGAATTATTTTTCTGTATTTTTGCAGTTACTTCTAATGAATTGATTTCTAGTCTATATTCCTCTTTTTCTCTGATACATAAAGACTGCATTTTATTTAAAAAATCCTGAGTTTTTTCTAATAAAAATTCCCGTTCTTCCTTAGTCATTTCGAGATAAGAAGCAAATTTTTTAGACAATTCCTGAAATTGATTTTGATAAGCTTTTAATTTTATTGGTGGTTTACTGAAACTAATACTTAAAAATTCATTAAATATATATTGTTTGCCTTGGAGATTTTGAAACCCATTTCCTGCTTCTACCAATAAAGCTTTTTTTAGTCTTTCCCAGTCTATTTTTTCTTTTTCATCATTCATGGCATTTTATTTAAGACATTATTTATGTAATACTTTCTGCATTTATAAAATATATTTTACTGGGTAGGAGAGTAGGGAGCCGAGAAGATGGGGTGACAGATATCAATATGGTAGAATATCTAATACAAACCCAGTTTGTATACTTTAGGAATGAGAATTAAATAGGGTTTGCTGAAAAAGTCTTTTTGCTCTTTGTAGTAGTCATTAGTCAGCACTCAGTACTCAGGAGAAATGGGAATTTAGAGGAGGTAGTCGGATATATTTATTCCTCAATTTTTCTGTCAAACTCTTGCCTAAAATATTAGCATGCATGAGGACTTTAAATTCAAAATCTCGCACTTTTGAAAGACCATTAAATGCTCAAAGCTTTATCTGTAAACACTTTAAGATTTCATCAACAGGCTCTCAATAAAGTCCAGAATTTTTGGAAAATTAAGTCAGATTATATAGACTTTAGACAATTTAACTTCTGTAAATCATAAAATCCTCATTTCTTACTTTATATGAAAAAAATGATAACTCTACAAGGATTTTATATACAATGTCCTGCTCTTTGTGGTTTACTAATTATAAAAAGCTTTGTTAAATAATTTTTCCCACTCCCAAATCCCTAATTTCCTTCTTCAATCTTCATACCAACTAGACCGCCATGCTGACTCAGCTTCTATTACAGCTAGTTCTCGTTGCTTTTTACGATATTCTCGCTGTAGTTGATTAAGCTTTCCTAAAATACTGTGAATTTTATTGCGCCAACCTCCAACATTAATATCAGTAAATTCTATTTCAGATAACTGTAGATTGATGGCTATCATTCGATTCACTTTAGCATCATCATCATCTTCTGAATCTTCTGCTTCAATCAACAAATTTAATATATTAGGCTGCCCACCTACAGGAATATTCCGTGATTCCATTTTTGTCGCAGCTTCTAAAACTTTTTGTGGTATTTTTTTCGCCAGTATTCCTGCTTGATAAAGCATACAGTTTGTCTGATAAGAAAGTTTTTTGATAATTTCAGGTATTTGCTTTTCTATATTTTCTTGCCAATGTATTAATGTATCAACATCATGCAATTTATCAATAATATTTTCTGTAGAAATTTTGTTTTTTTCTGCTGCACTTTCATTGATGTTATCTTGGCCTTGGTTTTCTACTTTTTTCTCCTGAGAATATGTTGTAGATTTTGACAATATTTCAGTAGGAAATAACTCAGAATAATCAAATTCTATAGCTTCTTTTTGGTCTATTCTTTTGGTTAGCACCTCTTCTTTTTTGTTCTCTTCTTCATTCAGAAGACTCATCATTAACTCTGCTGCAGAAGTATCATCCAACTTTTGTTGATACTCTGGATATTGGTTCAATAATTCTTGTAATTTTTGAACTGCCAATTTAGATTTTTCTCGTAGCTCTTGCTGCACTTTTTGTCGCAGAGAAAATGATAATTGCAGAAATGCTTCTGGATATCCCTGAGTACATATATAATAACATGCAAAAACTAACTGTTGGTGTATCCCTTGCCCCAAAACTTGTAAATAGCCTTGATATATGCTATAAAGTTCCTTGGAAATATCAGTGATTGCCACTTCAATTCTTTGCAAATCTTGTTCTATTGTTTTAATGTCTCCCACTGTCTCCCACAATACCAAAATTATATTTATACATTGACAATTAAAAATTAAAAATAAACAGAATTGTCTCTTTCTAATTTTTAATCGTTTTTATTGAATTTATTAAATTAATTATTTACTTCCAGTTTGCGCTGCTACTTCTTCAGCAAAATTATTTTCTTGTTGCTCAATACCTTCTCCCAAAACAAACCTAATAAAACGACGTACTTGTACTTTTTCACCTAATTGAGCGCTAGTTTCCTTAATCAACTCTTGTAGTGTTTTATTTTGGTCCCGGATATAAGGCTGATCCATCAAAGTTAATTCTTTTAACCGCTTTTCTATTCGACCTTGAACTATCTTTTCCCTAATATTTTCAGGCTTATTGCTCAGGTCTTCTCTACCCATTTCTATAGATTTTTCAGTTTCTACAAATTCAGTCGGAATATCATCAACTGACACATATTCTACCTGTGGACAAGCAGCTATTTGCATAGCAACATTCTTGACTAATTCTTTGAATGCCTCGTTCCGGGCCACAAAATCAGTTTGACAGTTTACTTCAACTAAAACACCAATTCTGCCACCTGTATGAATATAACTCTCAACCAATCCCTCTGCTGCTACTTTACCCTCAAGTTTTCCAGCAGAAGCAATACCTTTTTGTCTGAGCCATTCCACAGCTTTATCAATATCGCCATCAGTTTCTTTCAGGGCTTTTTTGCAGTTCATCATACCTGCGCCTGTTTGTTCGCGCAAATCTTTAACCAACTTTGCAGATATTTCCGCCATCTTTATTTCCTTCCCTATTTTAGTTTTGGTACAATGTTATTTTAGGAAACAGTCATACTTTAGTTTTATGACTTCAGGTAGGATATTTAGAAATAATTTACCCTTTAATTTATTCCTAAAAAAACCCACCTAAAGATACTTAACAATACTACTTGGGTGAATTATTCTTCTTCATTATTATTTTCCAATAATTCCTCTTTAGTGGTATTGTCTAACTCAAAATTTCCTTCTGCACCTTCATAATCATCTTCATATTCATCGTAATCCTCATAATCATCATATTCATCTGTTTCTAGTTGACCATGACGACCTTCATAAATAGCATCAGCCAATTTACCTACTATAAGTTTAATGGACCGAATAGCATCATCATTTGCTGGAATTGGAATATCTACTTGAGTAGGGTCACAATTAGTATCTAATAAAGAAACGATGGGAATATCCAACTTCTGACATTCCTGAACTGCATTATACTCTCGTCGCTGATCCACCATAATTACCCCATCTGGGAGGCGACGCATATTTTTAATCCCACCGAGATATTTTTGTAGTTTACCCATTTCACGACGAAGAACCGAGGCTTCTTTTTTTGGCAACAAATCTAGTGCCCCACTTTCTTCACGACCCTCCAAGTCTTTCAATCTTTCTACACGAGTCTTAATAGTAGTCCAATTGGTTAGCATTCCACCTAACCAACGTTGATTGATATAATACCCTCCGCATCTAGTAGCTTCTTGAGCGATAATACCAGCGGCTTGACGCTTTGTACCAACAAATAAAAATTTTTTCCCTTGTTCTGAAGCTGTTCTAATATAATTATAAGCCTCATCCATTAATTGAGCTGTTTGAACCAGGTCAATGATATGAACCCCATTACGCTCAGTAAAAATATATTGGGACATCCTTGGGTTCCAACGACGGGTCTGATGCCCAAAGTGGACTCCTGACTCTAGCAATTGAGCCAAACTAACAACTGGCATTATTTTATCTCCTATTCGGGTTAATCCTCCATCCAGGTGTATTCCCAGGGATTAAAAATCTGTAGAACACCCGATTACCTAGATGTGCGATTTTTAGACAACTTTTCGAGTATAGCATATAAAACCCCTAACCAGAACTTAAAAATTAGGAAAGGAGATAGGGTGATGGAGGGATAAGGAGATGGTGAATATGGGGGCATTTTTTGATCTTTTTTCCTCTTCTATTTCTGGGTAGTCCTGCATAGTAATGGTAAAATATAAATTAAAATTTAATTTTATAGCTATGCACTGTCCTAAATGCCAATCTACTAAAATCATCAAATATGGACATACTCACTACGGTAAGCCT
>JAKQYF010000093.1 GCA_023356535.1 Trichodesmium sp. MAG_R03
AATTTAAGTTTACTATCAGGATTATTGGAATTGTGAGTAAGGATATTTCTAGTTAACCATAATCCCCAATTGTAAGCATGACGCGCTACACCCGCGTGTTTGGCCAGCAGCGTTTTTTGCTAGTTTGTGGGGTGTAATTCAGTTTTGAATCCTAGTATCATAAAACAGATAATTCCAGATTTTAAGAGATAATCTCAGATTTTAGCCAACAGTTACAAACCCTAATTAGTACAACATTATTTCGTACCAATGACCTCTAAAATATCTTTAGCATGACTATCCGTTTTCACCTTTTCATCAACATGAGAAATTTTTCCTTCAGCGTCAATAATATAAGTAACGCGCTTAGAATATCCACTACCCTCAACATCGTAAGCTTTAGTGATAGCACCTTTAATATCTGCTAATAATTGGAATGGTAAGCCATATTTCTCAGTAAAAGCTTTGTGAGAAGCTTCATCATCCATACTGACACCAAGAACAATCATATCTTTACCTTGATATTCAGCGTAGTTGTCTCGGAAACTTTGAGCTTCCTTGGTACAACCAGGAGTATCATCTTTAGGGTAAAAATACATAACTACTGTTTTACCAGCAAAATCAGATAAGGAAACAGTGTTGCCGTTAGTATCTTTTACCGTGAATTCAGGCGCTTTAGTGCCAACAGATAATGCCATAGATTCCTTTTTTTATCTTTAAAACTTATTTATGATTTTAAGATATTTTGCGTTCCTTGAAAACTAGTTACTTTTAAATTTGTTTGAAATTAGAGCACTTCTCCCTGCTATGGTATAATAGCAAATCCGCTTATGAAAAGCAGCTTTGCCCAAAGATTTCTAACCCTCCTACCTTCTGCCTCCTGCTTAGTACTTTAGATAACATCAAAAATTTCACTTATATGATATAGTGCACATCCTTATTAGATATTAAACTATAATTTTTGTTAACTTAAAAAATATAAATTGTATTAATATATAAAGTTAACATGGCCTTTCTAGAATTTCCAAACTTAACTTCACTCCAATACCCCACTTTTACTGAAAAAAGGGCAGAAAGAGCACTTGGTTGTGGCCCTTTTCAAATCAACTTATTTGTCACAATGGGTTTCCAAAGTGTGGGATTAAAATCAATAGCCTCTGATGTAGGCTTAAAAAATCGCTACACAAATTTCCCAATATCCGAATTAGCTGCTGAAAATTATCTTTTATGGCTAATTCAGGTAGGCGTACTAAGACGGGAAGTTGATGGGCAAGGAATTACAGATAGTTTTCGCCTTACTCCTCTGGGTCATCAATTAGTTAAAAAATATACAGGACAAGAAAACTGGCCTCAACCTTCTATGAGCGATCGCCTTAATAATTTCATCAATCGTTGGTTGAGATTTCCTGTTTAGATAGGGTTGGTATCAAACAGAACTAATTTATCTCACACCAAATCGCAGATTATGGTCTGAGGCTCAAGAGCAACTTCAGCTAAAAAAAGCTATGAAAGCAATTATGGTGGTGGGAACTACTTCCCATGCAGGAAAATCTTTAATTACTACAGCCATCTGTAGAATTCTATCACGTCGCGGTTGGAGAGTGGCTCCCTTCAAAGGACAAAATATGGCTTTGAACTCCTATGTCACATCTACCGGTGGAGAAATGGGTCATGCTCAAGCAGTACAAGCTTGGGCAGCAGGTGTGACTCCTGCAATAGAAATGAACCCAATTCTATTAAAACCTCAAGGAGATATGACTTCCCAAGTTATTATTAAGGGAAAAGCATTAGATACAGTAAAAGCTATAGATTATTATCAGCAATATTTTGATATTGGTTGGAATGCCATCCAAGAATCTTTAGAAGTTTTATCTCAAGGATTTGACATTATAGTTTGTGAAGGAGCCGGTAGTCCTGCAGAAATCAATTTGAAGCACCGAGATTTAACTAATATGCGAGTAGCTAAGCATTTAAATGCCTCTACAATTTTAGTAGTTGATATTGACCGAGGAGGTGCTTTTGCTCATGTTATTGGTACACTTGAACTGCTAGAACTAGAAGAAAAAAATTTAATAAAAGGAATAGTCATTAATAAATTTCGAGGACAAAGGTCTTTGTTAGATCCAGGTATTCAGTGGCTAGAAAAAAGAACTAATATTCCCGTCATTGGTGTGATTCCTTGGATTAATGAAGCCTTCCCTGCTGAAGATTCTTTGAGTATTTTAGAACAACGCTATCATAAATCTACAACTGATATTACAATTGTTATTATTAGGTTACCAAGAATTTCTAATTTTACTGATTTTGAGTCTTTAGAGGCAGAGTCTAGTGTGAAAATTAAATATCTTGATCCTGATGATAGTTTAAATCATCCTGATGCCATAATTATCCCTGGTACTAAAACCACTATTAGCGACTTATTAGTATTACAAAAAAGCGGTATGGCAGAAGCTATCAAACGTTACCAAGCTTCCGGTGGTACAATAATGGGAATTTGTGGTGGTTTTCAAATGCTTGGTGAAGTTTTAATTGATTCTCAAGGTTTAGAAGGAAAACAAGGGGAATATAAGGGGCTAGAATTACTACCTTTAAGAACTATAATTACTCCCGAAAAAATTGCTCGTCAGCGACAAGTTATTGCTAATTATCCCTTAGAACATTTACCACTAATAGGTTATGAAATACATCAAGGTAGAACTATAGTGACAAAACCAGATATAGTTAAGCCTTTATTTAATGATTATGATTTGGGTTTTGTTAATAGTTATGAGTCTGTCTGGGGTAACTATTTACATGGAATATTTGATAATGGTCCTTGGCGTCGTTCTTGGTTAAATTTCCTGCGTAAAAAACGGGGACTAGACAGTTTACCGACTGGTATTGCTAATTATAGAGAACAACGAGAAATTATTTTGGATTCAATTGCAGATCAAGTGAACGATCACCTAGATTTAAAACCTATATTATTCAAATAAAATTTGATAATTAAAATTAACGTAATTATTACAATACTACTCAGCTATCAGCTTTTATACTAATTTTCATGTTACCAATTGAATTGTGGAATGTGGGATGTAAATTATCATACGGTTGGAATAAACTGTATCTATAAATCAAATAATCACTAGAAAATTTATCGAGTAGCTCACAAGTCCAAATTAGAAAAAGATGAAAATAATTTTTTTACCAGATAATATTAGTGTTGATGCTGAGGTAGGAGAACCACTTCTAGAAGTAGCTGAACGTGCTGGAGTAACTATTCCGACAGGCTGCTTAATGGGTTCTTGTCATGCTTGTGAAGTAGAACTTGATAATGGTCAAATTATCTGTGCTTGTATTGCAGCAATTCCTCCTGGAAAAACAGAAATTACTATTAACCTTTCTATAGATATAGATTGGTAATTTCCCATCAAAAATTATGTTCTTGAGACTTTATAATTAATTTCCTTAATTTCCTGCTTTTGCCTTTGGTTCCATAGCAATAACATAATCACGAAATCTTTCCAAATCTGCCATTAAAGTAGATTCTACTATTTGGCGTAAAAATAAATTATCCATAATTTTAATTAACCATCCAGGAACTCCGTAAGCTATAGTTAACCTGACAATACTACTATCATGACGGTCATAAAAACGGATAGCACCACGGTTGGGTAACCCATCCACAGACTCCCACTGAATAATTTGATGGGTAACTATTCTCTGAATTCTAGAAAGCCAGCTAAACTTAAAATTACCACTAGCCAATTTCCACCTGGATAATTCTGGATTATCCTTAAGAATTTCAACAGATTCAATCCACTTCATCCATTGTGGCATTTGTTCTAAGTCAGACCAGAGATTCCAAACTAAATCAATTGGAGCAGCTATCTCTATTTGTACACTATGTTCTAGCCAATCACTCATAAAATTGTCAATTAATTATTGAGAGTTTACTGAAAAAGTCTGTTAGTGAGGGCAGGAAATGAGCTATGGCCAATGGCCAATAGTTGCTGTATGTTAATTTTTCTGTTAATGTTTGGGTACTCCTGCAATACAAGGCTGAAGCAACTGTTAAAGTGACATATCAATATGAGAAAGCTCAGGCAATACTTGAAGCTTCTACGATACTTAGTTTAGGTTTACTTGCTGGTATATGTGTTTTATTCAAAAAGAAATTTCCTAAATAAGGCGAAAAATTGGGTTTAAAGCCTCGCTCATAAGTGGGCGAATTTTTAGTTTATTTGTTTCCACCGGTTATGTTATCATGCTTTTTAGTTCAAAAGTCATTCATTGAAAGCAAGATTTAAGTAATGACTATATTAAGAGCAGTGTGAGCTGGAAACTCTCATCTAAATTCCCCTCTCTTCCTAACTACTCTCTACATTGAGTGATAACTTATCCTAAACAAGCTCTGAGATTGAAAGAAAGTCCAGTCATATCATGTCCCCTTGAATAATTATGCTTTGGTGGATGTTGGCAGAGAGCAGAACACTAGAAGAAAAAAGGGTTTCTTCCAATAATGACTTGATTTTATGCACAAACGATGTTACCGGACATGATATCAGAGTACCTTGAGGCAAAGATTATGACTTATGGCCAAAAATTGACGAAAAAGCCAAGGAATGGAAACCCTCAGGAAAGCTAATTGAACAGGGTTGATTTTGAGATTTTCTCTTCAAGGAGTTAGAGTAGGAAGTTATATCAAGCATTGAAGAGCAGAGATTTGCCACGACTTGAAAAATACCTGCTCTTCAAAACGGGAAGTATCAAAACTTAGGCCCCAAAATGTTTTCGACATTTGCCAAAATTATCTGAGCTGCTTGTTTTCCAGAAATAGTTGCTCCTTCCATACTATCAATATAATCTTGTTGAGTATAGCTACCTGCCAGGAAAAAGTTAGGCACTGGTGTCTGTTGGTTCGGGCGATATGGGTCCATACCAGGAGCTTCCCGATATAAGGACTGAGCTAATTTAACCACACTATACCAAGTCATATTTAATTCCCTTGATGAAGGAAATAGTTCATGCACTTGTTTTAACACATGGTGGGCGATCGCCTCATTATTTTCTTTAATAAAAGGATCTCCTGGTGTTAATACCAACTGTAATAAAGAACCTTCCCCTTGACGATAATAATCTTCTGGACTTGTTAATGCCAAATCAGCAAAACAGGAAAAATCAGCATCTGGAGTATAAAGTAAATTATCAATACCAGCAGCATGATCTAATTGTTGACGTTGGTTTTTCTCATGTAGCTCAGTCACCCAACCATTAAATCTTAACTGTACTGTAGCAACTGGTACTGCATCTAATTTATAAATATTGTCAAACTCTGGCCATTTTCGCCAAGCTTCAGGTAGAATACGTTGAATTCCTGGTACATCGCAGGCAAAAACATAAGCATCAGCAGTAATAGTTTCTTCTGTATCTCTATTAGCTACAACTATTCCATTGACACGAGTTTCTCCATCATCCTCAGAAAACTGTATTTCCCTAACTTTTTGTCTAGTATAAATTTTAGTACCCCGTGCCTCCAAATATTCAACAATAGGTTTGTGGAGATATTCATAAGGAGAACCATTTAACATCCGCAATACAGATGCTTCTGTTTTTGCAGCAAATAATTGGAATATTGTCAACATACATCTGGCAGAAATATTATCTGCATCAATGAAACCCAGAGCATAAGCAATAGGGTTCCACATTCTTTTGATACTTCCTTCAGTTCCACCTTGGCGACGAAACCAGTCTCCAAAACTAACTCGATCCAAATCTCGGATAGTTTTCATGGCCCCATCAAAATCTATCAACCCTCTGACTATAGGACTAGTGCCCAGGGCCATTGCATTTTGTAGTTTATCTTGCACAGATAGCTGAGATGTGGTAAAGAAAGCTTTTAATCCATTAAAGGGCGCTCCCGTGAGGAAGCGAAAATCTAGAGAACCTGTTTTGCCTCCTTTATTAATAAAATTGTGAGTATGTTCTTTGAGACGGAGATTTTTAAAGGCTCCGACTTTTTTCATTAACTCAAAAAGTTGGTAGTAACAGCCAAAGAAAACGTGTAAACCCATTTCTACATGGTTTCCATTTCCATCTACCCAACTGCCTACTTTACCTCCGACAAAGGGGCGAGATTCAAATATTTCTACTTGATGTCCAGCATCAGCCAATTCTACTGCTGTGGCCATTCCTGCTAATCCTGCACCCGCGATCGCAACTCGCATTTTTTAATTTCCTTACTCAGTTTTTTTACAACTTTTAAAAATTCTACCAAATTAATTGGCACTAAATCCATGCCCCCTTTTGTTCCTCCTTCAAAGGCAGGCCAGGATAGATAGAGACTACGGGTATAAAAACCAAAGTTCTGATCAATTTATCTGCTAACCCACTTCAGCGCTGCTCTTCCTTCTTCCTTTTTCAAAAAGACACTGGGACCAACTTTAACGGCCCAACCCCCAATTCTTGAGATGACAGCGATCGGACCTCAAATAAACCAATCATATCCTTAAATTCAGGTTGACCACGGGAAGCACCTGTAATACCTCTAGCAATAATCAAACCACACCAACCATGAGTGGTAATGCAACGCTCATCCCATTTTTGTTTAGCTTCCTGGTGTACAGGGTCATTTTGCATAAATTCACCAAATAAATGTAGTACACCATCATAAGTTTTCAATATACCCAAATCATAATTCTTTTCCTCTATAGGGTCTTGCCCTAGATTAAATCCTATACCATGAAGTCCCTGAGCTGCTTGCAAATCTTTGATCAACTTAGTTGCTTTTGGCAGAGAAGTTTGAATTAAAATGATTGGTAGACCTTCTCCTGATGTTTCAATATCTTCCTTTGCTGCCTGATGCTGTTTAGTATGATCCCGTAAATATATTACTGTTTCCCAAGGAACTACCCCTAAACTTAAAAAAGAATTGGGTGGTACTAAATCATCCTTGAGCATAGGCATTTCAATTTCTAATTTTTCATCTCCTTCTCCATCAGCCTCCAGAGCCATTTCATATAATTCTTCTGCTACCTCTGGCATAGTTTTGACTTTAATTGAGACTACCTGATCTGATTTTGGTATGGAAATGCGGTAGCGACTACTAATACTAGGGAACTTATTTCCTGTCATTTTCTTACGGGAAGCTCGCACAAAGCGATGTAGTGCTTCTAAAGTCACTAATGTTGTTAGCCCTTCCTCTTCATAAAGAATAGACCTTAAACCTTCTAAAGGATGTAAATTACCAAAATTGGCCTGAATTTCAGATACTGATAAATTTTTTAGGTTTAGATCCTGATTCTGATTGTCCTCTTCTTGAAAACTATCATAGGTAATAAAAAGGCAATCCTGTCCTAAAAAAGCTTCTTCTAAATTTTCATAAGATTTTTCATAAGCCACTCTTTGTCTAAACCTTTTAAGAGAATCTAAAGAACGATACAACAAAATTCCATAGTCCATGCCCAATTTACCCAAAACACAGATATATAGATTTTCAATATCCCATTGATTAAGCTCTATGGATATGATTTGATGCTCTCCTAATATTTCCCAAGGGGCATCATCCCAAATTTGATCTGCTTTTTCCACTAAAGCTTCTGCATATTTAGGTGGTAACTGAGGGGGGCGATTATCTGATACTTCCTGTAGTCCCCGAAATATTTCGTCAATTAGAGGTAAATCTGGTACATAATCAATTGTAATTCCTAAGTTTTGTAAAACGCCCCTGAGAAAAAATTGAATTTCTCGGTCTTTGACTACTATTTTTTGTGGCCTAATTGCTGGAGCTGGACTTTGAGGACTTTCCATAGCTCGCAATAATGTCCTCACAATTGCTTCTGGGCCTGTATCTGGCGTTACCATATCCATTGCTCTGACCATGCCATGGGAGCCATCTACCCAGATAATACATTCGTTTGTTGTTTCTGACTCTACTTCTGGGTTAGGGTTAGAGTCTGAAGATACAGGACGGCGATCGCCTTCCCAGACACTAGGGACTTGTTGTAATTTTTGTAACCTACGAATTGTTGAAGGATTGAGAGCTACCATAAACTAAGCCTGTTAAAGTTAAGCAATTTCTGAATATTTTTTCTTTGACCTTAAACCATATTTTTATTAATGTATTTTTATATACATTTTTCTGGAACGGCCTTGCTGGTACAAGGAGAATTGTATTGTTGACTATCTGAACAGTCGCTAGGAACAAATAAGCAATATAATTATACGAAAGTGTTAAAACTTGCTATATAACTTATAGCTAATCTTTACAATAATTCTACTATACGATAGTTTATATAGCAATCCTATTTCATTTGTCCAAAATCTTACCGCTTTTTGGTATGGGGGTTTGGGGCAATAATCAACGAGCAAGAGTTTCGGAGTGTATTGCGAGTTTTTGAATTATCACAACCTAATTTGGGAATGCTTTTGTCTTTGCCAAAAAAGTATTAATTAATTACTATATGTCATTAACTAGCTATTAACAGGACTTACGCAAAATATGAAAATACACACCATCTGTAGGAGTTAACGGCCGTTAACCCCTAGCTAGAGATAGTGGTTCGGCGTTCGTCCTGTATGAACTCAAAATCCCAGGGTAACGTTGCCCCCCACTACCATTTGCAAAAGTAGATGGTGCTTGTTAATAGGGAGTTAAAACCCAAATTATTATACATACATCTTTAGAAGTTATTAGAAGTTCTTGGCAGCAGCTTTGCTATAGCATAGGATATTTGATCAGGCAATACGCAGTACCGCTATATATGTTGCATAAATTCAGCTAGTTCTAATTTCAATCTTCAGGAATATATATAAAATAATATATATAAATAGTAATAGTGACAAATTATTCTTCGACAACTATAGTAGTATAAGGAGCTAGAAACAAATGACACAAACTACTCAGTCTCAACAAAAGGGGATTATGATGAGCGAAGCTGCTGTCAAGCAGGTTCTATTTTTGAGGGAGAAACAAGGAAAAGACCTTTGCCTACGAGTAGGGGTACGTCAAGGCGGATGTTCTGGAATGTCTTATCTGATGGATTTTGCCGATCCTAGCACAATTAGAGAGGATGATGAAGTTTTTGATTATGATGGATTTAAGGTAGTTTGCGATCGCAAGAGTATCCTGTATCTTTATGGTTTGATGCTTGATTATAGTGACGCTTTGATTGGCGGTGGGTTCCAGTTTACCAATCCTAACGCAACTCAAACTTGTGGTTGTGGTAATTCCTTTTCTGCCTAAAATTAATTTGAACTAAATCTAGTTTCTGAGAAATATCTAGATTTTATTTTTTCTGTGTCTTCTGGAATTAGACTAGTGACATAGAAAAAATTAATATTAGGGGTAGAAATAATACTGTGCCTCTACTTATTGTGTAAATTTTAGTATAGTGATTAGAGCAGATTCCAAGTATTTGATATCAAATTCGGTAGTGTTGGTATAAATAGGGCTTGCTAAAAAAGTCTTTTCAGGGAGCAGGGTAGTAGGTAGGGACGTAGCATGATGCTACGTCCCTACAGAGGAAGAGGGAATCTACGACCGTGGAGGGGGAGTAAGAGATATTTGTCCATTGATTTTTCTGCTATGGGAGTGCCCAAAAGACTAGCTTTGTTAGCCTTGTTGGACCAAAACCAGGCACTTTTTTCTCCAGAAAAAGGATTTGACCTTTATGTGTCATTGCTTTTATATTTATAGGACTTACCCATGAACACTATTAGTAGGGTGTGTTTTGCTGGCGCCAAGCGGAGCGAAGGCTTCGCGACTTGAATTGCGCACTTTGTAATGCACCAAGGCTCTATATATAGTAACCTTTGCATAAGTCCTGATTTAATCAGCAAGCCCTCAAAAAATTAGAGAAACTGAGTTTGTATTAAATGACCTATCGTACTAACATTTACCTTCTGTAAATCTGGTTTATTATAATACTCCAAAGCAAGCAGATTTGATTGAGGTACAAATATTAATACTAAAAACCCTGTAGTGTGGAAATCTTGCTCCGTGGTAGTTTACCTGAGTGAAATGAAATTAGCTATAATCTTTTATATTAGAGAATCTTGAAAAATATTATGACTAAGACACCGGAAGAATTATATAAAGAAGGGCTAGAAAGATATAAAGCCGGAGAAAACGCAAATACTTTAATTCCATTATTTAAAGAAATTATAGACCGGTCTCCTAAAAGTAGTAGTAGTTGGATTAGTTTATCGTGGTTATATTTATTAGAGAAAAAACCTAAATCAGCCCATAAAGCAGCTAGGGCAGGAGTTAAACTGAATCCAGATGATCCACAGGGCAGAATTAATTTGGCTTTAGCAATGCTGGAAATAGGAGAAAAGGGTGTTAGACCTCATGTAGAGAGAGCACAGCAAATGATTATGGCTGATGAAGATTGGCTCGAAGAAATTAAAAGTAATATTAAAGATGGTTTTGAGAGAAGAGGCGAATGGCCTAATCTTAGTCGAGTTAAAAGTTGGTTATTTGATGTTTAATATCAATTACCAGAAACTTTGCTATATTTTAATTTTTAATTTATAAATATTATTAGTTCGAGCAAATGTTTTATATTTGGTTACTTTGGGTTATCAAGAAAAGCAATTTTACTAGCTTCCAAGTAGAGCAAGACTTTTGAGAAATGGTATAAGCTAGACTTTTTCAGTAAATTAAATAGTTAACCAATAAATAAGATTTCAAACCTCCTAATTCAGCTAGAGATATTAATAACTGATAACTGAAATGAAAAATATATAGTCTTTAAAAAACTTAATGATTCATATGAAAACTTTACGAAAGATTTGAAAAAGGTATGTTACTATGAGCTATAACTTCATAGATTACTTAATCATCGTAAAGTAGAAAATTCCTAAGAGCTTATGGCTCTACTGAAGTAGATCGATCAGAATTGATCAAAAACTTGAAAAATCCTAATTTGGGCATAAAATTTCAAGTTCAAACTAAAATAATGAAGATTGACTTAACTTAAAAGATCAGTTTAAAACTTAGAATTTAAGTTAATCAATATTCTGCCCAGTGATGATCGCTAACAAAAATTATTGTCACAATTATTAGGTAAAGATGAAATGCATTAGTGATGGTCTATGAGAATCTAAAAAAATTGCTCAAAGTCAAAAAAACTGACTAGGCAAGAAGAAAAAAAGAGGTTAAAAAAAAAGACAAATCAGTCAAAAATGTTTTGTATGGGGTGAGATTTGTACTCAAATTACCCAAAATACAAAGTAAGCTTGAGGATGCTAAAAGAGTTTTTTGAATAATGCTAAGGAGTTGAAATACCATGACATTTAATAATAATGACGTTAATATAAAGCCTGAAACTCGTAACCACAAAGGATTTTTTATTGAGGAAGGCGATTATAAACTGATGAATATTGATGAATCTGGTTGGGCTTTAATCTGTCTGGATGATGCAGTATGTCATTATGTAGATCCAGACAACTTGAAAGAAACACAAGAATTAATGGAAGAATCAGCAACTGTTCAGAAATAAAGGTTTTTTGGACTATCTTGAAAATGATTTATGCAAGCTGCCTTGCAAATCAAATGATGGCAGCTTGGTTTTTTTTGATAAATTTCAAGAATCCAAAATATTTTTTAGAGCAGGTTTAACAATAGGATATTGATACTCAAAGCCAGAAGCTTGAGTCTGCTTTGGTAAAACTTTTTGACCTTCCAATACAACTACTGCACCATCTCCCAATAATAATTCAATAGCAAAATCAGGCACGGGTAACCAAGAGGGTCGATTTAAAACTGCTCCTAAATCTTGACACAATTCTTCCATTCGTACAGGATTTGGAGTTGTTGCATTAAATGTTCCTTGCATTTCTGGGTGGCGTAGAGAATGGAAAATTAAACCAACTAGGTCATCAATATGTACCCAAGAAAACCATTGCCGGCCACTACCAATAGGACCACCAGCAAATAATTTAAAGGGAGTAAGCATTTTTGAGACAGTACCTCCCATGCCTAATACAATGCCAATCCGTAAAATCACTAATCTTACCCCTAAATCCTGTACAGGTTTAGCAGCAGCTTCCCATTCCCGACAAACTTCTGCTAGAAAATCATCCCCACTATTGCTCTGTTCGTCAAAAGTTGCTGTTTCACTAGTGCCATAATAACCAATAGCTGAAGCACTTACCAATACTGATGGTTTAGAATTAGCTTGGGCAACCGCCTCAACCAATTTTTCTGTAGTTACCTTGCGACTATCCATAATTTCTTGCTTGCGACTGGCGCTCCAGCGTTCATCGGCAATACCAGCACCTGCTAGATTAACTACACAGTCACAGCCATCTATAGATTTTTGCCAAGGACCAGACTTTTTTGGTTGGTAAGCAATTATCTCTAGATTAGGATAGGCTGAGTTAGGAAAAATTAGTTTCCCTTTTTCTAGGTTTCGGGTCAATACTAGTATTTGTTCTCCCTCTAAATGTAGGCGCTCCACTAAGCGAGTTCCGACAAACCCTGTTGCTCCTGTAATAGCTACTTTCATTGCTCAAAAATCTATTCACGATACTCTTTATTTATATCAGGACTTACGCAAAGGCACTAATTATAGTGTAAATATAGGAAAGATTTCTCAAAAAAAACCATATCTAGCGGCACTGCGTAAGTTCTGTCAATAATAAAGGAATAGACTTGATAATGTCAAAATTTTCCCAAGCCATTAAAAATAGGGGAACTCAAGTATGTTTGAATATAATAAATAAATGAAGAAATAAAAAAAGGAAATGTTGAAACCCAAGCATTATTTCCAATTAAATGAGTATTAGCTTATAAGCTGTTCAGCACCTAGAATTATGTATAGTTAATTATGTTATGTCCTATTTGTGGTACAGAATATCTTGAAACAGTGCCAGAATTTTGCTCTATTTGTGACTGGAATTTAACACCTGAAGCTGAAACTACTTTCTTAGCTAAAGCAGAAATTTACCAAAAAAAAGAACAAGCAAAGTTGGACTGGGCGAGAAAAATGTGGCAAATTTTACAAGCTAGGGAAAATCCTAGTCATCATAATAGCAATTCTGGTTTACCAGTTGTACCAGCAGATAGAGTCAATGAAAACCAGAATTACAGAGACTTAAAAACACAACTAGATCAAATACAATCTCAATTACATCAAGCAACAATAGAACGCTTTCAACTTCATTCTCAACTAGAATGGGTACTTGATCATCTTGAAAAACTTAATCCAGAGACTTTGGTAGAAACCCTATATCGTGTTGATGAAAAGTTGAATGCTATGCCAACTCCAGAACCATCAATGTCAGAAGTGGGAATAGACTATAACCCACTAATAAATCTTTTGGCTACTGGAAAATGGCGAAAAGCAGATGAAATTACTTGGAAGTTGTTGCTGCAAGCGACTCTGAGGGAGGAAGAAGGTTGGCTACAGTTAGCAGATATTGAGAATTTTCCTTGCACAGACCTTTTGACTATTGATTGGCTTTGGGAATATTATAGTAATGGGTTGTTTGGCTTAAATACACAACAACGTATATGGGAAAGTATGAGTGGGCAATATGGAGATTTTTGCGATCGCTTGGGATGGCGAGATGGAGAAAATTGGAAATATTATGATGAACTCTCTTTTAACCTGGAAGCTCCAGAAGGTCACTTACCTATAATTATATGGCGGCGACGTGCTTGTTATGGGGTTGGTCAAATGATGGCTGCGGAAACTTTTTTGGCTTTGAGAACACGACTAACAACTTGTGCTAGTATGACTGAAGTTAGAAGTCAAACTCCCCCCTTAGGTAACTCCTAAAACTTTTTTCTGAAAGGGGCATGGGGAGATGGAAAATCACGAAATCATAAAAAAACGTATTTTTAAATACACAGGACTTAGGCAGAACCACTATATCTAGTACGGGTCAATAGTATTTGGTAGCGTATTTTACAGCAGTTTTCATGTCGGTAGACTACAGTAGGGACGTTTTGCTAACGCAAAGCTCCGCTAACGCTACGCGACATGTTTGGGCAGCATTCCGTCAGGAAAACGTATTTTTGTTATGCAACGTCCCTACAAGGTTTTGGTTATGACGATGTAGTTCATCAATTTGAAAAGCGCTGTAGGAGAAGCTAAAAGCTAATTTATAAAGACAATCTAAAAAAGTCTGATCTAAGCAAAATAAAGTGTTATGGTACATCCAAGCTTAGTATGATTGTTTTAGTCATCAGGACTTACACAAATTTACCTTGAAAACGCCATACGTAGGAGCGAATGGCATTCACCCTCACTGGGCTGGATGTAGTTATTTCCGTAAGTCCTAATAATGAGTCGTTGGTGATTGCTGACCCTCAACGTCAACCATAGCAAAGTGAGTTGAGTGATTCAGAGTGGAAATTACTCTAGCTCCTGCTGCCTCTGCCTAGTTGTAACTTTAGGTAAAGCAGTTATGTCGCACTTGCTTATTTGATCAGGAGTTACGCAAACCAACGAAGAAAATGGGTTTATGACCCTGAATATTGTTGATTATTGTTATTCAAACCACCAAATTTCCTATATGAACCTGGTTTCTGGGTAAGTCCTGTTGATATTAGATTTTATATGGAGTCATTAATCTATATGTTACGACGTAATTTTTTGTATGTCTCACTACTTGCTTTATCTTTTGCAGTTGTTTCATGTACTCAAAATACTTCTGATAATTCAACATCTGGTTCATCTAATACTGCTAACGTTGCTTCAGAACCTGGTTCTGAATTGATTATGGGGCTGATTCCGGCTGAGAACAATGAGGAAATGGTGGAAAAGTTTGAGCCTATGCGCGCTTACATGGCAGAGAAACTAAATCGTCCGATTAAGGTTTTTACTGCTACTGACTATGCAGGTGTAATCGAAGCAATGCGGCAAGATAAAGTTGATATTGCTTGGTTTGGTCCTTTATCCTATGTCTTGGCAGAACAGGAAGCTGGAGCAGAAGCATTTGCTACTGGAGTTCGTAAAAAAACTGGTAAATCTACATACAAAAGTATATTAGTTGTTCCAGGAGATTCTCCCGTTGAATCGATTCAGGATTTAAAAGGAAAAAATGTAGCATTTGTCGATCCTGCTTCTACTTCAGGGGGATTGGTTCCTTCTTACTTGGTGTTAAAAGAAACGGGTCAAAGGCCAAAAGATTTCTTTGGCAAGCTTACATATGCAGGTTCCCATGATGCAGTGGGAATGGCTGTCAAAAATAAAACTGTAGATGCAGCAGGTACTAATGATATTACTTATAACAAAATGCTCAACCAAGGACTAATTTCCCAAGAGAGTAATCGTATTTTGTTGGAATCAGATCCAATACCAGGTTCACCTTTAGCTTATCGTCAGGAATTAGATGAGCAAACAAAGAATAATATTCGTGAGATAGTGTTGAATGCTCATCAAGATATTAAGGTCACTGGTTATGGGGAGCTTTTGAATTATGAATCTGCTATTCCCAAAGACTACGAGGTTGTCCGCGATATGATTAATACTCTGGGAATCGGTCGTGAGGAAATCCTCAAGTAATGGAGGAATAATTCATTTCTCTAATCTATTATCATAGAGCAACTATTATAAATATGTAGAGAATGGGAAGTTCTGGGAATAACTATTGCTAGCTAAGGTTTTCAGCGCTCTCAATTTTAGAAACTCTAATTTTATAACTGTAGGCGCTGTAAGCCTTTTGCAGTTATACTTTCAGTCTTGCTAGGTACTGAATTATTATGTATATGTATGTAATTAAAATCAATAGAGCGGCTAAAACCTATAACAATGGAACAATAGCAGTTCACCCGACCAGTCTTGACTTTGAGCCAGGAAAATTTAACGCTATTCTCGGACCTAGTGGTGCGGGTAAGTCAACTTTATTAAGAATGATCAATGGCTTGGAGACACCAACTACAGGCGAAATCATTATTCAAGGACAAACTTTAACAGCTAAAAATCTGCGTCAAATTCGATCACGCACGGCAATGGTATTCCAACAGTTTAATCTGGTGGGGCGTTTGAATGTAATGACTAATGTATTAACTGGGCGTTTGTATTATATTCCTTGGTGGAGTAGCATCTTGTATCTGTTTGGTAAAAGAGATTGGGAAATTGCTCAGTGGGCTCTTAATAGGGTTGGCCTGACAGAAAAAGCTTGGGAACGGGTAGACCAACTTTCAGGAGGACAGCAGCAGCGGGTGGGTATAGCTAGGGCTTTGGCACAGCGTCCAGAAGTTATTTTGGCTGATGAACCGGTTGCTAGTCTTGACCCAGTGGCGAGTGAAGAGATTATGGAATTACTTAGGGAAATTTGCCGCCAAGATGGGATTACCATTGTGGCAAATCTTCACCAAGTATCTTTGGCTATGCGCTACGCCGATCGCGTTATTGGTTTAAATCAAGGACATGTGGTATTTGATGATTGCCCAGAAGCTTTCTATAATGACACTTTACGCAAAATTTATCAGAGGGAGGATGGTAGTGTAGATGATAGCTTGGAAATGGCGGTTACCGACTAAACATGGATTTGTGCCCCTATGGTGGGGATTGGGATTTCTTGTACTGCTAGGGGCATTAGCATCAACAGTAGTACTGGTAGAATTGGATTTTCTGCAATTGCTACAGTCAAGCGTTAATTTATGGCAATTTTTAGGTCAATTGCTGACTGTTCCAGATTGGGCTTATATACCTAAATTATTGCTGAAGATGCTGGAAACTATTGAAATGGGGATGGTATCTACGGCGATCGCTCTTTTGTTGAGTTTGCCTTTGGGAGTACTTGCAGCTAGAAATACTTCACTACACCCAATTTTGTATCACTGCATTCGCAATCTTCTCAATTTGATGCGTGCCTTACCGGAGTTGGTTTGGGCCTTAGTATTTGTTTCGGCTGTCGGTTTGGGACCTCTGCCAGGGGTAATGGCACTTATTTTTGTGACGACGGGCTTTTTGGGGAAATTTTTGGCAGAAAGTATAGAAGTGGTGGATGCTAATGGGGTTATAGGGGTTAAGTCTACGGGGGCTGGATGGTTGCAAACTTTAATGTTTGCAGTGTTTCCCCTCGCTTTACCAGATTTTATTGGCACTGTTCTTTACATCCTAGACCACAACGTGCGAGCAGCAACAATTTTAGGGTTAGTAGGAGCTGGGGGTATTGGGTATGAATTGGTGATGAGTATGCGGTTATTTAATTATGGTCGTTTGATATTAATTATCGCAGCTATTTACATAGTGGTGACAATATTGGATCGCTTTTCTGATATTATTCGGAGTATGGTTATTTAGTTGATTACTTATTACTTTTATCTACCCTGAGGTATATTCATGTTTAACTCGTCATTGAAATTATTAGACTTACCACCCGCTCCCAGGAATTGGATTCCTTTGTGGATTAGTCTTGCTATTTTCTTCATTGGAGCCATGATTTGGCATCTTGGACTGTCCTTTGGTAGTGTGATCATGGGTATTGATAATATTTGTGAATATCTCAGCCGCTACCTTAATCCCGACTTTACAGATGGACCAAGATATTTGATGCTCATGGTGCAAACATTAGCGATCGCTCTTTGGGGTACGGTATTAGCATTTATTGCCAGTTTTTTACTCGCGCCTTTGGGAGCAAATAATCTATCCCCACACCCCGTAATTTATCAGCTCACCCGGGAGTTGTTCAACTTTCTGCGGGCAATGCCAGATTTGATGTTGGCGTTAATTTTTGTTATTGCCCTGGGACTGGGACCAACATCTGGTATTCTAGCATTGGGAGTGCATACTGCGGGATTTTTAGGTAAGTTTTTTGCTGAGAGTATGGAACGGGTAACTGTAGATATCTATGAAGGTGTACGTTCTACTGGAGCAAATCTATCTCAAGTTGTGATGTTTGCAGCAGTTCCTTCAATATTACCTGAGATGGTAGGATATACGCTTTATATTTTTGACCGGAATGTGCGGATGGCTTCGGTTTTAGGTTTGGTAGGAGCTGGTGGTATTGGTTTGGAACTTCACGATAATTTGCGTTTATTTCGGTACAACCAATCTGCGGCATTGATTTTAATTATCCTCGGTAGTCTTGTGATGATTGATTATCTTTCTAGTTGGATACGTCGGAGGATTAGCTAATGGAACAAGTTGATAATCAATGGTTGCGGGCGCTTACAGCCCATGCTCCAGAAATGGTGATTCAACTAGCAGCTCGACTTACTCAAGGTTGGCAGGTTAGTTATGAAATTATTCCTCAAACGGGATTATCATTGTTGCAACTACAAGATAGTGTGTTGCACGAACCCTACTACTTGGGAGAAATTCCCCTATCAACAGCTTGGGTAAGGTTAAAAATAGGCAATGGGCAGAATTATGAAGGAGCAGCTCAAGTGATGAGTGATGTGCCAAATTTAGCTACATCATTAGCAATTTGCGATGCGATTTTTATGAATAAACTGGAGGGATGGCAAGAGGTTGCAGATTTGATTGAAAGGGGACGGGTAATTCGCCAAGAAGAAGATAACTTGCGGGGGGCTATGCTGGCAAAAACTAGAGTAGATTTTTCCTTACTAAATCAGGAGGAAAGTGATGCTGAAAGTT
Organism: Trichodesmium sp. MAG_R03; assembly: GCA_023356535.1. Lineage (GTDB taxonomy): Bacteria > Cyanobacteriota > Cyanobacteriia > Cyanobacteriales > Microcoleaceae > Trichodesmium. The sequence goes on from JAKQYF010000093.1 coordinate 18,519, forward strand.
GATTTGGCTGGAATTTGGCAAGATGAAGTACAGCAGCAGATTTTCCGTCAGTTGCTCAATTGTATGAGTTTACCAGGGATAATTGCTGATTTGAGTTTATATCTGGGAGAAAGTACTGCTTTAATAGGAGTTTTGGCTGCTTTATTAGACAATACAGTGACTCTCCATGATAGGCATGAATTGATTGGTCAAAGCGATCGCCATTTTTTAAATAGCCCTACTGCACCCCTAACAAAGGCGCGTTTTATCGTTGTGGATGGGGCGATCGCTCCTGATGCCGATTTTAATCCTAGTTTGGGAACCCTTGCTAGTCCAGAATTGGGAGCAACAATTGTAATTCAAGGTCAGCACTTGGGAAGTGGTGAATTAACTTTAAGTTTAACTGGACCAGGCATTTTATCTGCCAAGGAAAACAAGGTTGCATTGAATGGGTTCCATTCTGGTTGGTTTTCTCGCCGTCAAGAATGGATAAGTGCTTTTCCTTTGGGAATCGATCTGATTTTGGTGGATGTTACACAGGTAATGATTATTCCCAGAACAACTCAGACAATTTTTTGATTTGGGATAACTCTAGGGTTTGTAACTGTTGGCTAAAATCTGAGATGATCTCTTAAAATCTGGAATTATCTGTTTTATGATACTAGGATTCAAAACTGAATTACACCCCACAAACCAGCAAAAAACGCTGCTGGCTAAACATGCAGGTGTAGCGCGTCATGCTTACAA
>JAKQYF010000094.1 GCA_023356535.1 Trichodesmium sp. MAG_R03
CTGCCTCAAGCACCAGATGTCTCCTCAGAAAAACTAGCTGAGGTTGAAGATATTTGTGGGAGAGATATCAAAAATGCTGTTATAGATGCAGCTATGAGAGCAGCACGTCAAGGAAAAGAAAAAGTCGCACTAAGGGAACTATTTGAGTCTATTAACTCTATTAAAAAAGCACGAGTTAACGTTACTCCAGGATCAAGACCCTTAACTCCAGAAGAAAAAGAGGAGGCTGAGAAAAAAATCAAAGAGGCTTTAGCAAAGAAAAACCAGGAAGGTACATCCTGAATATAGAAAAAATGAAGCATTCGGAGACTATATTTTTCTCTGAATGCTTTGCTACCTAATCTCCCAACTCTGAAACAAGAGCGATCGCAACATTCATATAACAAACCAATTCACAAATGTAACCTCCAAGAAATCCTGATAATCTGACACATTATTCGTTACCAGAATCAAACCATTAACTTTAGCAACTTCTGCAATTTGACCATCAGCAAAAGAAGGCGTTTTGCCAAGACTGGTCAATCTAGCTCTTTCAAGTGCGTGCCATGTCGCAACATTAACATTATAAGGTAGAATCGGAATAGTAGAACGAACTATCTTATTCAAATATCTTTCAGGACTTACGCCAAGGCACTATATATAGTGCCTTAGTGCGTTACGAAGTGCGCAATTCAAGTCGCGAAGCGAAACGCATCCTACTGGACTGACACAGCTAAAATGATGCATTAGAATCCTCCGCTAAAAGCTACAGGACTTACGCAGTAGCACCATATATAGTGCATTTTGGACAATAATTTCAGATATTTACACTACAAATAGTACCTTGACGTAAGTCCTGAGCTACTATTGCCTAGAAAGAGCGATCGCTAAAAATAGACAGTCAAAAACAGGTGAACGCTAAAAATAGACAGCCAAAAACAGGCGATCAGGAAAGCGCTGTATATCTTAAATTTTTTGCTATCAGCACTTATGCAGAGCCCGCGTAAATCCTGTTTTCACCTTTAACTTTTGACTGGCGTGTATCTCCATATCAATTAGTTAAACCATGTTCCAAAGCATAGCGAACTAACTCCGTTCGACTATTCGTTCCAGTTTTCGTAAATAGTCTACTCACATACTTTTCCACATTCCGAACACTAGTTTTGAGATCCCTAGCAATTTCCTTATTCATTAACCCTCTAGCTACTAAATCTAAAACACTCTGTTCTCTAGGAGTCAAATCTATTTTGATCATTGAAGCAGTTTGAGCGATCCCATTCTTTCCCATCAACATGGCTTTTATTTCTGCAATTTGACCTGCTAGAGTACTAATATCGAGAGTTTTCTCCCCTTCATTAGTTGCTTGTGCTGATATTCGACGCTCTAACAAATTTTCCACAATAGCTACTAACTCTTCTGGATCAAAAGGTTTAGAAAGATAAGCATCACAACCTGCTTGATAACCTTGAATACGATCTATAGTCATTCCTTTAGCAGTCAAAAAAACTACAGGCAAAGCTTTAAATCTTGGTTCTTCTCGTAATTTTTGCAGAAATTGATAACCATCTACTTGAGGCATCATAATATCTGTAATTACTAAGTCAGGTAAATGTAATTGCAAAGTATCCCATCCTTCATTAGCATTACTTGCAACATCTACATGGAAACCGCTATCTTCTAAATAAGCTTGTACGGCTTCCCGTAATCCTGGTTCATCATCTACTAATAATATTTTTCCTGACATTTTTAATTTTTCCTATAACTCACTTTTCAGTTTGAATCATTGCAGGCATATAGATTTTTCTACTTTTATACTAATTACCATAAACTTTGCTATACTTGAATTTTCTATTTCTAAATATTATTTGTTGGAGCAAATACTAGATAGAATGTTAACTTCGGTTATAAAGGAAAGTTATTTTTGCAATCTTTTAAGTATAGCAGGACTTTGAAGAATTGGTATTACTACTTTTTATAGTTTGAAGCAAAAAACTACCAGTAATTGCCAATAGCATTCCCAAAATAGATGATGCCTCTGAAATATCCTGAATGGGCTTCTCTTCTCTTCGGTCCCAGCCAATGACATCAAAGGCTAAAAGATCTAGATCAGTAATTATTCCTAACTCTCCAGGAGCCAATATTGGGTCCATAATGCCTAATCCTAACTGATCTTTCCAATGACTCCCTTGACGACCATCACCAAAAAATAGACCAGTTGAAAAAGTACCCTTTTTAGTAACACCTACAGATGGTTTATATTTTCATATTTTGCGTAAGTCTTATTAATATAATAATAGCATACAGCGCTTTTCAAATTGATGAGCTACATTGCCATAACCAAAACCTTGTAGGGACGTTGCATGTAACGTCCCTAATGTGGTCTACTGACATGAAAACTCCTGTAAATATATTCAAAAAAAAACAAAAAAAGTCGCCCTAGAAGGGCGAGTCTTTAAACTCAATTTTTTGGTAATTTCTAATTGTAAGATAGAAAAAACTATCACATCTACCACATATTACCCAACAGCTAACCTAGGAGCGAGCCGTTAAAATTTCATAACCATTATTTGTAACTAATACTGTATGCTCAAACTGAGCAGAAAGAGAATTATCAACAGTAACAGCAGTCCACCTATCAGATAAAATCTTTGTAAACCTTGAACCAGCATTAAGAATAGGTTCAATAGCTAAAGTCATGCCTGCTCTAAGCTTAACATTAGGCAAATTCTTAGTCCGAAAATTAAATACCGCAGGTTCTTCATGCAAATTTCTTCCCACACCATGACCAGTAAACTCCTCAACCACACAAAAACCATTTGCCTCCACATGGTCTTGAATAGCTCCTGCAATATCTAATAGATAAGCATTTGCTTTTACTTGTTCAATACCTTTATACATTGCTTCCTCTGCAACGCGAATTAACTTAGCTGCTTCTGGAGCCACCTCAATTACAGCAATAGTAATACAAGAGTCACCATGAAATTCTTGATAATAAGCACCTGTATCTACTTTTAAAACATCACCCGCTCGAATGACTTTTTTCTTACTAGGAATACCATGTACAACTTCGTTATTTATACAGGCACAAATAGAAGCAGGAAAACCGTGATAACCCTTAAAGCTTGGTATTGCTCCCATTTCTCGAATGCGTTTTTCAGCATAAGTATCTAGGTCAGCAGTAGTCATTCCTGGTTTAACAATTTGAGAAATTTCTTTAAGTACCGTTCCTACAATTTTACATGATTGTCGCATGATTTCTATTTCTCGTTCAGATTTAATTTCTATACCGCGACGTTGTTTTTTATTAACAGTAAGTGATTTAGGTTTTGCTGGAATTGTGAGTATATTGTTAAATATTTTCATCGTTTCACACAAGTTATTAATCTATAGCAATCCTATCTGATTCGTGAGAGAAATGGGCTATTTTAAGGCAGAAGACAGAAGGAATAGCAGTTGGAACTATTTTTGAAGAAGGCGAGTAGTTTTACATAGGCTTTTTTGTATTTAAACGACTTATTGTTGTATGCTTCGTTTAGAGAAAAAACACTTCTAAATTCTAAATTATAGCTTACTAATACCCATTTTAAATGAGTATTAGCTTAATTCATATCTAGATATATGCAACGCCATAATTTAAAATTAGCTTTATTTACTATTCCTAGTATCTAGTTGCAAAAATTAGTAATATTATTTTTGGCTTTAATTTCCTTGGATTCAAGCTTTTTTATTGGCTTAGTAAGTATATTAACTTATACAATTAGACACTAGTTATGATTCTGTGACATTGACTTTTGAGTTTATCTTTTGTTTCCGTTTATTTTTACCAAATAAACCGCTCATAACAATACCTGTTACTAACATCCATATTAAACCGATACCAGTTAATAGTACATAAAAAGGTTTAATTTCGTTGCCAAGATATTCAGCTTCATGAATTACCATTAAAATATGTGCTTGGTCTTTGGATAACCCAAACCAATTTCTACCCAGTCGGTAAGCTACTCCCGTAATTACAGTGACAAATAATGGCAGGAAAACTATTGGGGCAACTATTCTATGCAGTTGACGAAATTTTTGTTTAATCATCTTTATATTACATCCTGTTTACAGTTAAAAATTATATGGTAATTATGAAGTATATTATAACTTCATCAAACAAGTTACATATCATGCCAGTTAAGATTTACAGATGAAAACTTTATGAATTTAACTTCCTAATAAACTCTAGAGGTAAACCATCACTATCCGCAATAAAAGCAACTTCATAAGCATTATTTCCGATAATTTGTTGAGTAGATTCTAAGAGAATTTTTAATGGTTGAAACATTTTTGGTTGTTCTATTACTGCTAAATCAAATTGTTCTTTTAAAGAATTTAACCAACTGGGTAAATCTGCCACATTTTCAGTTAAATCAAATGATAAATGATAATATCCAACATAATGTTCATCCCCAAAAGTATCAGCTACAGACTTAGGTTCAGGGATTTGAATGAGTTCAATTATACCATTTAATCCTTCCATCCAACAGGCTAAAGTATAGCCTGTGGTAAAGCGTTCACAGACTGTAAAACCTAATTTTTCATAGAAAGCAATAGCTCGATGAATATTAGCAGTCTTAATCGAGGCATGATGCATTTACTTTAATATTTTAATTTGATATTTTCAACTTGATTTCAAGACTAATTTTCTATCTTGAAGTCACTCAAAGTAAAGTTACTCGAACAAACGAAAATAAGGATACCTAACTAATTCTCCTTTTTCTTTCTCCAATTTAAAATTAATTATTTCCCAACAAGGTTCATCCTTTGGGTCAGGACTAAATTTTATAGGTAAACCATAAAGCTTTGGTTGACAAGAGTCGGAATTAGCACGCCAGGGGGTGCTACGTTCCAAATAAGCACTAATTAAGTCCCGATATCTTTGAGCAATAATCACACGAGTAGCCTGATATCCTTGAGTATAAAATTGGTCTAAAGCCTCATTTATTTCAAATCTAATGCCATCGGCATGAGTATGTTGTCTATACCACTCATGATTCCAGAGACGCCAGTGACGGCCAGAGTAAAGATGAAACAATTTACCAGTATTTGGGTCAGCCTCAAAAGCTCCATGACGAGGGCATAAATAAGTATCTGTTAAAGTTAGAGCTGGAATGGTCTGGCAGCAATGGGGGCACTGAATTTCAGGGCCAAATATTGGATAATTAAGAGGGGGGTCAATAGAAAATTGGGTCATTTTTACTTATTAGTTATCAATTATCTGTTATAGCAGCCACTAGGAGCCTTAGGACATTCTCGTGCCTCTCAAATTTAGCCCCTGCTGCGAATTTAACTTTTGTACATAGTCAATCCAACGGCTACCCTATTTGACTTCAGCTATGTTATAATTATTTAGACACTGTAATAACTTAAATTATTATGAGATAAGCGGTTAATGATGATAAAATTACAACTAGACAAGTATCAATAAATATTAACAAAACAATGTCAAACCAGCTCGTTTTTTGGCCTCCTCCAGATTTATCTAAAGCTGCTTTTGTCGCAGATAACGCTACAGTTATGGGAAAAGTAGAGGTAGGCACAGGGGCTAGTATTTGGTATGGAACCATAGTTCGGGGAGATGTGGAACAGATTATTATTGGAGACCATACTAATGTTCAGGATGGGGCAATACTCCATGGAGACCCTGGATTAATAACTGTTTTAGAAAATCATGTGACAGTTGGACATCGAGCTGTGATTCACTCGGCCTATATAGAAAGAGGTTGTTTAATTGGTATCGGAGCTGTAATTTTGAATGGCTTACGAGTGGGGGCAGGTAGTATAATTGGAGCTGGGTCTGTTGTAACTAAGGATGTAGCGCCTTCATCTCTGGTGGTCGGGGTACCTGGAAAAAAGGTGAAGGAGGTTTCGGAGCAAGAGGTTGCTGATTTACTCGAACATGCTAAACGTTATGAAAAGTTAGCTTTGGTTCATGCTGGCAAAGGAACTGATATTGGGTTTAGTAAGTAAAGTCAAAAGTCAAAATCCAAAAGTCAATTTCAGAAAATACAGCAGAGTAGGATAAGCATCTTGCCTGTCATAGCTGTACCTAACCCTTGATTAAATCTACTGTATCAATAATTAACTTTTTTTCTACTTTGTTCTAGGTTCCTTCTTTCCTACGGAATACTCTCTAAACAAGTGAAGGAAATGAAGATTTTTTAACGAGAAAGCTTAACATAAAATTCAAATTGCGATAGATTAGAAAATAAAGAAAAATACTTTTAAATCTTTAGGAGGAGAAGAAATGGATTTTGACTACCGCTTATTAATCGTTCTATTGCCTGTACTTGCCGCTGCTGGTTGGGCTGTTTTCAATATTGGTGTTCTGGCTATGCAACAACTTCAAAAGTTCTTAAATAAATAATCTTAAAGTAAATACAATATAGCATTTTTAAATGAGATGTAAAATAATAGTTGGTTATCACACTATCTGCTTTTGGTTAGGACAATAAATCTGGGTTGTCAGGGAATAGGCAATAGGCAAGAGGAAAATGTCCTAAGGTATTTTTTGTCTAGCCTTATATTTACTAACCTTAATAAGTTGGGCAAACCTTCTTACCCTTTACCTCTTGCCTTTTGTCTAAAAGCAGTCAGATTTTTCGCCCAACTCAAATGAAATTACTATATGTCTCTCTAAATGCCCACTACGCAAAAAGCTGGTTTATCTAGGAAATTTAGTGATTTGAATAACAAATAACAATAATCAGGGCAATAAACCTGGTTTCTTACTTGGTTTGCGTAAGTCCTGCTTATGTTTGTCCTAAGTGCCGACTGTTATCTTAATTAGAAGAAACTGTCGGCATTTTATTACTAACAGGACTTACGCAACGGCACTAATTGTAGTGGCAATATCTTGAAAAGACCCATGTATGCCACATATATAGCTGTACTGCGTAAGTCCTGACTAAATATACCAATTTACAATTTATTATGGCTAATTAATGAAACTTGATCTGATACCAAATCTGGTTTACAAGGTAGGTTTATTAAAAGGGCAAGGCAGGAGATATAAAGCACTTATGCTGAAGGCTTAGCAGGATTTGGACAAACTAACTTTTCATGATCGGATTTGGTAATATAGCTCTATGCAAATAGGGGAGGATATTTTCCTCTTGCCTATTGCTTCTTCCCTTACAACCCAAATTTATTGTTCTGAGCAAAACACTTAGTACTATATACCACTTTTAAAAAAGAACGCTACAAAAAAGTTGATCTCAATCAGAAAATTTGAATTTAGGAGAAACGGTTAGGTAAATTGATAGGCCCTAACACTTTTTTTTAGTGTTATAATTAATATGTCCAGAATTTATTACTTTAACTGTTAATAATTAGCTGATGCAGAAAATTCTTAATTATCAAATCCTGGAGCAAATATATGCTAGCGATCGCACAATTGTTTATCGTGCTTACGCCGAGTCATACAAAAAATTAGTCATCCTCAAATTATCAAGCCATCCCTATCCTAGTTTCCAAGAATTAACTCAATATCGCAACGCTTATGCACTTGTGAAAAACTTGAAATTTCCAGGATTAGTAAAAATTCTAGCACTAGAAAAATTTGAGCAACGTTTAATGTTAGTAATGGAAGATTTTGGAGGGATGTCTTTCCATAAATATCTGTACAACCACAATCTTTCTAATCACTTTAATTTATTCAACATCAGTCAATTTTTTCAGATCGCTCTACAAATAATTAATCCCCTAGAAAAATTGCATGAAAATCGAATTATTCATAAAGATATTAAACCCCACAATATTATCATTAATCCTCAAACAAAACAAATCCAACTAATCGATTTTAGTACCACGACCAAACTCCCCAAAGAAACACCAGCAATACGTAATCCAAATACCATAGAAGGAACTCTAGCTTATATCTCACCAGAACAAACAGGCAGGATGAATAGAGGAATTGATTATCGGAGTGATTTCTACTCATTGGGAATTACATTTTATGAGTTATTAACCAAGCAACTTCCCTTTACTTCAGAAGATCCTATAGAGTTAGTTCACTTTCATATAGCTCGTCAACCAAAACCCCTAATAGAATTGAATCCAAAAATACCAGCAATCCTCAATTCTATAGTATTGAAATTAATAGAAAAAATGCCAGAAGCACGTTATCAAACAGTGGCAGGACTACGCTATGATTTAGAAAAATGTTATGATGAGTGGGAGAATAATAAAACAATTACAGTATTTAATCTAGGAGAAACAGACTATCGTAAATACTTAATTATACCAGAAATATTATATGGAAGAGAGCAAGAAGTAGAAACATTACTCACATCATTTGATCGAATTTCTAACCGGGAAAAATCTCAAAGTGAGTTGATGTTAGTTAGTGGATTATCTGGGATTGGTAAATCAGCATTAGTGAATGAAGTGCATAAACCAATTGTAGAGAAAAGAGGTTATTTTATCGAGGGAAAATTCGACCAATTTCAGAGGGAAATACCATTTTTAGCATGGTTACATGCTTTTCAACAATTAATCAAACAAATTTTAAGCGAACCAGAAGTAAAATTACAAAATATCACCACTGAATTACAAGAAAGATTAGGAGAAGAAGCACAAGCAATAATTGACGTAATTCCTGAATTAGAATTATTAATTGGCAAACAACCTCCCGCTACAAAATTATCTCCGAGTGCAGCAGAAAATCGCTTCAATTTATTATTCTTAAAATTTATCTCTATATTTGCTCAAGCAAAGCATCCATTAGTCATATTTTTAGATGACTTACAATGGGCAGATCTAGCTTCCTTAAAGTTGATAAAGTTAGTGATAGAACAAAGTGATATTAACTATTTACTATTAATTGGAGCTTACCGAAACAATGAAGTAAATGCTGGGAATCCTTTGATATTAACTATTGAAGAAATCAAAAAAAGAGGAGCTATTGTTAATCAAATTATTCTGTCTCCTTTAAGTCAGTCAGCACTGAATAATTTGGTAGCCGATACTCTCAACTATTCTTTACAAGAATCACTTTTATTAACAGAACAGATTTATCGCCAAACTCAAGGTAATCCATTTTTTAGCACTCAGTTTATAAAGTCTTTGTACAAAGAAGGATTAATTTTTTATAATTATCAACAGGATAAATGGTTGTTCAATTTACCAGAAATTAAAATTTTGGCAGGGAGTGGAGACGTGGTGGAATTAATGGCAACTCAAATTAAAAAACTACCATTAGCAACCCAAGAATTATTACAATTAGCAGCTTGTATTAGTAATGAGTTTGACTTAGAAACTCTCTCTATTGTATACGAGAAATCCCTGTTGGAAACGGCTTCATATTTGTGGAATGCTTTATCAGAAGGATTGATTTTGCCAACAGATGAAACCTACAAGTTTTATCAGGAAGAAAACTATGATAATTTCCCAGAACTAAAAAATTTACAAACACCGATTTATCATTTTCTCCACGACCGAGTGCAACAAGCAGCTTATAGTCTAATTCCTGAAAAAAACAAGCAAGAAACTCATCTCCAAATCGGCAGATTATTGTTGAAAAATACGGGGGATGAGGAACTAGAAGAAAAGATATTTGAAATTGTGAATCAACTCAATTATAGTGTGGAATTAATTACAGAAATAGACAAAAAAGAAGAGTTAGCCAGTTTAAATTTAAGAGCGGGAATTAAGGCGAAAACATCTACTGCTTATCAAGCAGCAATATCTTATTTGAAGACAGGGATAAATCTACTTCCTGAAAATAGTTGGTCAACTCAATATCAACTAACATTGGCACTACATGAAGAAGGTGCAGAAGCTACTTACTTGTATGGTGACTTTGAAGAAATGGAGAAGTTGGTTGATATTGTATTAGAAAAATCTCATAAACTCTTGGATAAAATGAAGGTTTATGAAATCAAAATACAAGCCTACTACACTGGTATGACTAAAATCCAAGAAGCTTTAACTATAGGTTTATATGTTTTGTCACTTCTTGGTATTAGCTTTCCCACAAATATAACTCAATCATATATTCAAGAATACTTGCAAACAACTCAAGCCAACTTGAGGGGCAAAAATATCCCTGAGTTGATTAATTTACCATTGTTGGAAGAGCCAGAAAAATTAGCATCAATGCGGATTTTATCATCGCTTTTTTCGATCGCATTTGTTGGGAATCCAGATTTGTTCCCACTCGTTATATGCCAACAGATAAATCTATCTTTACAGTCAGGAATATCTCCATTATTTGCTTTTTCTTGTTCCAATTATGGTTTGATTTTATGCGCTGTAGAACAAGATATCGATACTGGATATCTATTTGGTAGACTTGCTTGTGAACTACTAGAAAAATTTCACAGTAAAGACCAGAAAAGTAGAGTATTTCAAATCGTTTACAATGCCATAGAACATTGGAAAATCCATATTCGTGAAACTTTTCCTCATGTACTCGAAGGTTATAAAATTGGTTTAGAAACGGGAGACTTAGAGTTCGCTGCTTATAATATTCACCAATACTGTGGTTACTCTTACTTAGCAGGTATATCCTTAGATAAATTGGAGCAAGAAATAACTAATCATACCAATTCTCTCAAACAAATCAAACAAAAAAATTCCTACTATTATAATCAGATTACTCATCAAGCTGTTATCAATTTACTTGAGGGTGTGGAAAATCCTGAGTTATTATCAGGCAGTGCTTTTAATGAGAAACAATTTATTCCTTTCTATGAAAATATTAATGACTCCTATGGTTTATTTCAAATCTATTTTCAGAAATTAATTCTATCTTATTTCTTAGGAAATTTTCAGCAGTCAAAGGATTATTTCCTACTGGCAAGAGAATATCTTAGGGGCGGTGTCACAGGATTATTTTATTTTCCAGTATATTACTTTTATGGTTCACTAGCTTTACTTGCTTTTTGCCCACAAGTAGAAGCTGCTGAAAAATATCAAATACTAACTCAAGTGAGTGCATACGGAGAAAAAATGAAATTCTGGGCACAACACTCCCCAGGCAACTATTCCCACAAGTATTATTTAATAGAAGCAGAAAAACAAAGAATACTAGGAGGAAAACTTGAAGCTATTGAAGCTTACGAACAAGGGATCACCCTCGCGACAACAAATAAATATATCCAAGAAGCAGCTTTAGCAAACGAACTGTGTGCAAAATTTTATTTAGAGTGGGGCAAAACCAAAATCGCTCAAACCTATATGATTGAAGCATACTATGGATATAATAATTGGGGATCAGTAGCTAAAATCAAAAATTTGGAAAAACGCTACCCACAACTACTCGCCCCAGTTTTAGTCCACTCTGATGAAAACATCAACCTGATCAGTAGCAATACCTATTCCTATGCCTCCGCCACTAAAAGTGAAAATCTTCTAGACTTAGCAACTGTACTTAAAGTTTCTCAAACTTTGTCTGGAGAAGTAAAGCTAGAAAATTTGCTCTCAACTTTAATTAAACTGATGATGGAAAATGCCGGAGCACAAAAATGCGCTCTCATCCTACTCCAAGACCAACAGTTAATAATTGAAGCAATGACTTATGTTGTAGATACAGCTATCACTACTAATAATAATCAATATCTCCAAAATTTCGAGCGACCTGTGATGCCCATTTCAGCGACTCAAGAGTTACCCCAAGCATTAATTAATTATGTCTGGCGAACTCAAAAATTTCAGGTATTCGATGACGCTACTATACAAGCAACATGGCTAAACGACCCCTATATCAAAGGAAAAGAACCTAAGTCTATATTATGTACTCCCATCATCAAGCAAAGCAAACTTATTGGTATTATTTACTTAGAAAATAATCTCACAAAAGGTGCATTTACTTGGGAAAGATTACAATTATTAGAAATGATTACTACCCAAGCAGCAATTTCTCTAGAAAATGCTTTTCTTTATGATACTTTAGAACAAAAAGTCAAGCAACGCACCCAACAATTAAACGAAAAAAATCAAACTTTAGCTCATGCCCTAGAAGAATTAAAACTAACTCAAATTCAACTAATTCAAACTGAAAAAATGTCATCTTTAGGACAATTAGTGGCAGGAATAGCTCACGAAATTAATAATCCAGTCAACTTTATTGATGGCAATATTAAATATACTCAAGAATACGCTGAGAATTTATTATATATCATTCAAGTTTATCAGGAAAATTATCCCAAACCTGTGGATGAAGTAATAGATATTATTGAAGATGTGGATTTAGATTTTTTAGTGGCAGATTTTCCAAAAGTCTTAAATTCAATGCAAGTGGGGGCGAATAGAATTAAAGGAATTGTTAAATCTTTACGCAACTTTTCTCGTTTGGATGAATCAGCAGTTAAGAATGTAGATATACATGAAGGGATAGATTCTACTCTGATGATTTTAGAAAGTACCTTCAACGCTACATCCTATGAATTAGAAATTCAAGTTGTTAAAAATTACGGTCAATTACCCAAAGTTAAATGTTATCCAGGGGAACTAAATCAGGTATTTATGAATATTATTAGTAATGCTATTGATGCTTTACAACCAATGAGAAACAAAAACAGTCATTCTTATCCTCAAATTACTATTACTACAAAAATAGAAGCAAAAAATCAAGTCATAATTCTGATCGCTGATAATGGTATGGGTATGAGTGAAGCAGTAAAAAAGCAAATATTTGATCCTTTTTACACGACAAAAGAAGTAGGGAAAGGTATAGGGTTAGGTTTAGCAATTAGTTATCAAATTATTGTGGATCGTCATGGGGGAAAATTAGAATGTATTTCTACTCCCGGAAAAGGTACAGAATTTATGATATCAATTCCTCACCTGCAATGAATACTGATATTTTTGTCCCACAGGTTTTGACCTGATTTTTTCCTCTAGTTCCCCTAGAGAAGTCCCAAAATTGGCAATGTACAGTCAGGAGTCAGAAAGTGATAGAGGAAATTTGGTGATTAATGTGGTACAACTGACAAGGTATAGCTGAAGTCAGAAGTCAGATACCAGAGTAGTCGGATGGGGGATCTATAGAGGTTAAATTCACACCACAGACTAAACGTGAGAGGAGGGAAAATGTCCGCGCTATTAATGACAACTGCTGTAAATATTTTTGGCTTGTTTGCGATCCTATTTCCTGCTTCTAACTCCTGATAAATTTTGACTTTTGACTGACACAAGGAGCAGTAAAATTATTGTTATGCACAATAAAGACCTTAACTTACCAAACATTAAGTCAATAGCAGAAAGTCCTCTGGATTATATCGCAGAAGAAGAATTCCTGAAGCCAGATCCAGAGGAAGTTTTACCATTGCTCACATCCTCAGAACCTTCTCAACGGATGATGGCCGCTCGCGTTTTCTGTGAACTTCAGGATCCGCGAGCTATTTTCCCATTAATTCAACTATTGCAGGATGATTGTCCATTAATACGGGTAAGTGCTGCTTATGCTTTGGGCCGTAATCCTAGTCCAGATGCTGTGGAGCCTCTAATTGCACAATTAAATTGTGACTTTAATGGCTATGTTCGTAAAGGTGTTGTTTGGGCCTTGGGGAATTGTCGGGATCCTCGTTCTCTAGACCCTTTAGTTGATGCTTTGAGAACAGATATTCCAGCAGTGCGTTTATGGGCTGCTAGTTCTTTAGGGCAAATGGCCAAAGTAACTTATGAGATGGTAGTAGGGGCAATACCACCATTAATTGAAGGCTTGCGACGAGACTCAATGACTGCAGTACGAAGTAATTGTGCATGGGCCATTGGCCAATTATGTCGAGAATTACCTTCTAATATTGTTTATGCTGGTGCAATTGATGCTTTGATTGAGGCATTGGAGGAAGATGAAGATATGGGTGTGCAGGAAGATGCTAAATCATCGTTGTTACGAGTGGGAGACCCCAGAGGTTTACAAGTTATTGAAGATTCACAAATAGAAGGATTATAAAAAAAAATATATAGCCTTACGGGGTGACAAGCAGGGGAGAAAAATTGACAAGTTTTGTGAGAATAATAATCATTTTTATTGTTGGTGTGGGTGAGCGAAGCTCACCCACAGCAAGACAGCGTGTTTATTTCTTATTCAATTAAAGTGGTATCAGAAAATTATTAGTCAATTAAAAATTTTTTAATAATCAGATGAATGGTAAAAGGAAGATAAAATAAACTTTTTGTTGAGGCGCATTAGGCAAGTGGGACGAATATTTGGAAGGGTGAAAGTGGCTACCATCGACCCTCCCTATCTGTTTGCGCAGCATTCCGTAAGGAAAACCACTATGTTTAGACTTCTTCGTGATATTTGGAGGAAAGTTGCGACGACGAAAATTCGACAATCAAGCAGTAGAGTTATTCATACAATTTACCATGTTGAACCGTATGATTCAAACAGGTAAACCCAAAAGCTACAAAGTTGCAATCTAGTTAACTCCGACTCAGGGGAGTTCTTACGTTGGCGGAGGATGGTGGCCGCAGCTATATCGCCACTTTAATGCAACCAAGCTTATGTGAGATATAAAGTATAAGAAATTCAGCTTGACAAAATGTGTAATTAATTTTGCGTACCTGCTTAATTACCAATAATAAACAATTATTTAAACTAAAAAAATTAAGAGAAATTTGTGTGCATATAAAAATTAACAAGTTACCTTATAAATAATAAAATTTTCTATCAATACCGTAGGAATGAAAATTATTAATTTTTTTTAGCGATCGCAAACAGCACGAAATACTATAGCTCCCTATTACAGCAGATTTCGGGCCAATGAGGTACAGGGTAAATGGTGAAAATCATGTAGTGCGGGCATCTTGCCCGCGTAGGTGTACCTCAGAACAACGGAAAGCGCTGTAAATACTGAAGAAGGAAGAAGGACAAAATCATAAATATTAATTTAGATCAATTATCATGCTCAAAGTTAAAGATATTAGTGAACAAGGACTTATAAAAATATTGCACCATTTTTGTCCAGAAAATATTATTGGGGATGATGCTGCCATTTTGCTGACTCAACCTAACAAATCATTAGTGGTAACAACTGATACACTTGTCGAGGGAGTACATTTTAGTGATCGCACAACCACTCCCGAAGATGTAGGTTGGCGTAGTGCTGCTGCTAACTTATCGGACCTTGCAGCAATGGGGGCGTTTCCCATTGGAATTACGATTGCTCTTGGTTTGACTGGCGATACACCCGTCACTTGGGTGAGACAACTCTACAACGGTATTTATGAATGCTTACAACCATACAATACCCCTATAGTTGGTGGAGATATTGTGCGTTCTCCAGTTTCTACAATCTCAATTACTGCTTTTGGACAACTTGAATTTTCTCATACCATTCTGCGTTCAAATTGTCAACCAAACAATGTAATTCTTGCCACTGGAGTCCATGGAGCATCAAGGGCAGGATTAGAATTATTACTTGCTCCAGAATTAGGTGAATCTCTCACAGAACCAGAACGCTCTGGCCTAATTTTAGCTCACCAAAGGCCCCAACCAAGGCTTGACATTTTAAAAACTTTATGGGGTTGCTTATCTTTAAATAGTTTTAGTGGTACCAAGGACAGTAAAAACTCCATCTTAGTAGGAGGAATGGATAGTAGCGATGGACTAGCAGATGCAATTATTCAGATTTGTCAATCATCTCAAATAGGGGCCAGGATAGAACGTAATCAAATTCCTATTCCTCAGTCCTTGACTAAATTTGTTTCATCTGAGCAAGCATTAAACTGGGCACTATATGGAGGAGAAGATTTTGAGCTAGTTTTGTGTCTCCCACCAATTTGCGGCCAAGAATTAGTAAAAAAAATTGGAGCCGGTGCAGCCATAGTGGGTACAACCACAGACAACACTGACATCTTATTAATAGATAGCCAAGGAATTTACCCAAATGAGGAACTTACACTTAGCCAAGGATTTCAACATTTTTGAAAAAGTTATTTATCTCAACGTTGAAACCTACATTCCACACGTCAAAATGTAGTCTATCAAACTAGGGATTGAAAGCCCCTAACAGCGATGCTAGAGAATCCCGAGCCGTCTTGTAAGAGCAGCATCGGGAGGATGTCAATGTAATTTTCTCTCGTATTAATCCAAACCTTTGAAATCCTCCCTGGCCTAAAGGCACTGGGTTTCCTACCGAACCTTAGCCCCTCGGCGGATTGACATCTCACAGGCTGCTGCTACTTTGGCAGTAGTCTTATACTAGCCTCCATGCCCATTTTTTGTCTTGGTATGACCACCCGCGACTAATATATTTCTTCTTGTGAACTAAGAAGCGTGATCACATAACTTGTGGAAAAAATCAACTAAAAATTCGCCCTAGAAGGGCGAGGCTTTAAACCCAATTTTTCGGTAAAATGGCTATTTTAATGCTTGAAGTTTTTTCTTTCATTCTTAGGGCTTACACACGCAAAACCCTGTTTCCAGGATAAATCGTTGTTTTTAACATATATATATAGCAATCCTACCCGTGTTCGTGGCAAAAATCCTACTGCTTTTTAGGGAACAGAGAGCAGGGAACAGAGAATAGGTAAGAGTTTCAAAAGTTTTATTTACTTTTTAATTTGTCGTAACCTATTTAGGATTGCTATATATGTTAAAAACTAGGTTTCTAGGTTTTCCCCCGTAAGTCTTGATTTTGTTAAAAACTCATAAAATCATTATCAAAAATACTAGGCTGCCCACTTCTGTGCTACAACTTCAGCCAAGTCTACAACACGCTGACTGTAACCCCACTCATTATCATACCAAGCAATAATTTTTACCATATCCCCATCCATAACCATTGTCAGACTAGCATCAACAATTGAAGAACAATCATGGCCACGATAGTCAATAGAAACCAAAGGTAAATCACTATATTCAATGATTCCCTTCATTGGCCCTTGAGCAGCTGCCTCCATAACTTCATTTACCTGTTCAACAAAGGTTTTTTTCTTAATTTGAGCAACCAAGTCTACAACAGAAACGTTAGGAGTAGGAACACGCATCGCAATACCATTTAACTTACCTTTCATTTCTGGAATTACTAGAGCCACTGCTTTAGCTGCACCTGTAGAAGTTGGCACAATATTTACCGCTGCAGCTCTGGCCCGTCTTACATCTCTGTGGCTAGCATCCAAAATACGTTGGTCTCCAGTATAACTGTGAGTTGTAGTCATTGTACCTTTGATAATGCCAAAGTTTTCATGTATGACTTTGACAATAGGAGCTAAACAATTAGTTGTACAGCTAGCATTACTGATAATATCGTAATCTTCATGATTATAATCCTGGTGATTAACACCTATCACATAAGTCCCAATTTGTCCACCCTTACCAGGAGCAGTAATTAAAACCTTTTGAGCTCCAGCTTGTAAATGCTTTGAAGCTCCTTCCTGGGTCACAAATACACCTGTAGATTCAATAATTAAGTCAATACCCCAGTCTGCCCATGGTAAATTTAAAGGATTACGGTCAGAAACACATTTAATTGTTTTGCCATTGACTGTAATTGAATTTGCATCCGTACTAATATCTACATCTTTTAAAGTACCCAACATTGAATCATACTTTAGAAGATGAGCATTAGTTTTGGGGTCAGAAGTATCGTTAATAGCTACAAGATCTAGTTGACTATCTGTGCGAGTAAGCAAGCAACGTAAAAAATTGCGTCCAATACGCCCAAAACCATTTACGGCAACTCTAATCACTTTTTACCTCCTATCCTAACAGTAGCTTGTAAAATTGAAATTTTTAGACAGTTCCACATACTGATCAAAAAAGTTTCAGTATGGAATTTTCAGTAAACTTATCCAGTTAAGTGGATATATTCTGAGTTAATTGATTAAGTCCCCGTACCGCCCCACGAGTTACTTATTGATAGTTTCAGAAGTTTCAGATACAGCATATTTCATAAAAATGAGGTACAAGTCAGAATAGTGAAAATCTTATGGTGCGGCCATATTGCTCGCCAAATTTGTACCTCATAACAACAGAAAGTGCTGCATTTATTTTATATTTAAACTCTGCCATAACTTGATTCCACATCTCTTAATTTTAAAGAAGTGATATAAATTTTAGCCAGGAGAAGGAGAGCTTAAAATAAAATTAAACTTGACCATTATCATACAGCAAAATGGTAGTTCAATAATTTTTTTGTAGGTTAATATATGATCCCAAATAATTTATTAAAGCAAATATGGGGTTAATTTTAACTTCTGCTGTATAAATGTGATCTTGATCCTCACAAATGAGATTTGGTATTAGGAGTAGGAAATGGGGTAGTCCTAAAGATGTAAGGATTTGGGTTTATACATCCCTTGAATTGTTATAAGGCAGACGAGGAAAATTATTAATTATGTACCACTACCAGAAATGGGAAGAAGCAGTACATGAAAAATATTAAACAATATCCAACATATCCCCATCTCTGTTATTGCCCCAATACATTTCAGTTAAGGATTTTATTGCAGTTCTGTAACCTGAAAAGCTCATTTAAATGGTTCCATAAAATAATAATTTTAGTATTATTTAAACCCTATTGCCCATTCCCCCTCTATTTTTCAATCAACTTATCTCGATTATATAAGGCTTCTAGCCCACATTCTACACTTCAATTTGTAACATGAAAATTAGTATAAAATCCGTAGCTTGCGACTGAATTGTTGACTCCTATTGACCACTATAATTTTCTTCTTACTTTTGACTTTTGACGTTTGACTTTTGACTTAGGAACTTTATGATACATTTTGTATTATAAAGTGTAGGTTATAGCACTTTTATGCAATAAATCTTTTTGTTATTTTGCGAAAAAATCCTGATGATTAATCATCTCTCAATTTTGGAGATATGTCCGGAAAAAAACTGGCCAATAGGTAAAGATTTGATTAGGACTTACGCAACGGCAGTAATTG
>JAKQYF010000095.1 GCA_023356535.1 Trichodesmium sp. MAG_R03
CTCAGACAGAAAGAGAGAAAGCAAAATGGGAAGTTCCAGCTTTAAATTGGGCAGATATTAGTAAAGATAATTATGGAGTAAGTTTATTGAATGACTGTAAATATGGATATGATGCCAAACCAGATGAATTACGTTTAACTTTATTGAGGGGTTCGACTTGGCCTGACTCGGAAGCCGATGTAGGAATTCACGAATTTACTTATGCTATTTATCCTCATATTGGAAGTTGGGAAAATGCTAGAACTGTGCAACGAGGTTATGAGTTAAATATGCCTTTGCTTGTACAGATAATGCCTTTGATTAGTGAGGAAAAATCTCTAGGAAAGTTGCCACAAGTTTATCGTTTTTTAGGTTGGGAAGCTAAGAACTTAATTTTGATGGCGTTGAAACGGTCAGAGGATAATCAATGTTGGGTTTTCAGATGTTATGAATGTTTGGGGCAAGAGGCAAAGTTAAATTTGGAAAGTGATATTGGTTTAGGAATAGGAAAAGTTGTGAATTTGTTGGAGCAAGATATTACTGAATCTAATGTTAAGCTTGAGAATAAGAGTTGTAAAATTCCAGCTTGGAAAATAGTAAATTTTTCCTTAGATTTTCTGTAGTTATAGATTTGGGGAAATTCTGGTGACTGAGTATAGATATATCCCCGACAATATGAAATTTTTACCTTTGACCCTGGCAGTGAAAATTGCCTATAAATATAGATATATCTCTGGCAATGTGAAATTTTTGCCTCTGGAAAGTTCTGATTTTTCCTATTTATCTTTTGCCTTCCTTACCAATTTATGCTGTAGGGAAAAAATCGTAATTTTGCTTTTGAATCTAGCATCTGTACATTTTAGTTATGTACCTGAATTAATAGGAGGAAACTATATATTGTGATCAACTTTAGGAAACTTTATCAATAAATAATTTAGTTAATTTTGCTATAACCGAACATTGAGGGAGGGATACTACTATATCAAGAAACCACAAGGCTTATTTATATTTTGTTACATTGAATATATGAATTTCAAAAAAGTCAAAATTAGTTTTAACTAAAAATTAACTTAAGAGGAGAAATTTATGAATGGATCTTTTCGTGTCGGCAACCTATTTGGCATACCATTTTATATTAACTCATCCTGGTTTCTAGTATTAGGTCTTCTGACTTTAAATTATGGTAACAACCTAGCAACTAAATTTCCTCAAGAATTGGGTTATATTTTACCTTGGATACTAGGATTAATAACAGCATTATTGTTATTTTCCTCTGTCTTAGCTCATGAGTTAGGGCATAGTTTTGTTGCTCTATATCAAGGAATAGAAGTAAAATCAATTACTCTATTTATCTTTGGAGGTTTAGCTAGTTTAGATAGAGAATCTAAAACTCCTGCAGAATCATTTTGGGTAGCAATTGCTGGTCCTTTAGTTAGTATAGTTTTATTCGGCTTGTTCGCATCAATTAATATATTTACATCCATCACTGGACCAGTAGAATCAATTGTTCAACTTTTAGCCTCTATCAACTTAGTCCTAGCATTATTTAACCTAATTCCTGGTTTACCACTGGATGGTGGTAATATCCTTAAATCTATTGTTTGGAAAATCACTAACAACCCTTATAAAGGAATTATTTTTGCTAGTAGAGTAGGTCAAGTATTTGGTTGGTTAGCAATAATTTCTGGTTTAATTCCCACATTTTTATTTAGTAGTTTTCCTAATTTTTGGAATATTCTCATTGGTTGGTTTCTTCTACAAAATGCTGGTCGTTCTGCCCAGTATGGAGTGATTCAAGGTGCACTTGCAAATTTAACTGCAGTAGATGCTATTGTTCCTCATAATCCAATTGTCTCAGAAAATCTGTCTTTACGAGAATTTGTGAATGAATATATTATTGGTAAAGAAAGTAGAAAGCAGTTTTTAGTTACAGATGAAGTAGGGCAATTAGTAGGGGTAATTAATGTTGATGATTTAAAAATAGTTAATACTTCAGAATGGCCTTTAGTTCAGGTAAAAGAATTAACAAAATCTGTAGCAAAAATGGAGTCTGTTACAGCTAAAACTCCTTTATTAGAAGTAGTTTCTTTGTTAGAGCAAAAGCAAATGAATGAACTAACTGTTATTGCTGAAAATGGCATCTTAGTTGGGTTGATTGAAAAAACTTCAATTAGGCGTTTACTAGCAAAAAAGGAGCAAGCTAAAACTACTTAAGCTGATTATTTCAATTATCCTAATAATGAATAACAATGATAGTGAGTTCTATATTTTCTAAATCAATAATATTAGTTTTTGTAAAGTGAGGCTAGATTTTGCATAATCTCGAAAGTATTAGCTGATTAATAAGTAGTGTAGGAAGTGGTTCGGACTTAAAAATAAGAATAATTATTATTATTATTGCGAGATATCAATACAAAAGTACACCTAATAGTATTTCTTGATGATGAGGTGCATAAATTTTTAAAGAGACAAATTATTATCTAGTAGACTTCTGCGATAATTAATCTCAAACTTTTGAACCGACATTCCGCAGATATTCATATATCTTTATGTATATTTACATTTTCAAAGAGGCTTATAGGAAGAATCTTTGTTTTAGGGCTCAATATCAATGAACTTTATCAATAACTAATTTTTTATGAGAAAATTAGTTACAATTCTTTATAACAGTGAAAATTAATGTCTATAACTATAAAGCTTTCAGGGAAAGCATTCGGGGCGATAGATTAATAAAACTTATCAATTTAATGTTAAGAAGTGCGGAATGTCGTTTTGAACTACATGGGTAAAAGCTTAGTTTGCGGTGGTATTCTTTATTTTCTGTCAGGACTTACCCAGAACCACTATCTCTTAGTGTGCGTTTCCTTGCGTCTGACGCCGACGTGGGGTAGTATAGCCATGAGCGCTCACATATTTACAGATTGCTATTGTATTTAATGTAGTACAATCTGATGCTACTATTACCAATACTTTCACGTATATTATATGAGTAGTGATTTGTATCATGTAAACATACCAGCGCACGTTCTATACCGCTACTTAGTAGGGGCACATAGCCAGAAAGCCCCTACAAGTGGTGTATAACTTCATTTTTTGCGTAAGTCCTGTCTCTATGCAATTAGACCATGTCCGGATAATTAGTGATAAAAAAGTTTTTGTTTGTAGTAGGTCTTTAGCCCTATCTGAAATTAAGGTTAAGCCCTACTACGGACTTTAATTATAACTATTCAAGCGGACATAATATTACTATGCAGGACTAGCATTTTTATTATTTGGAACGGTTATCTAAAAATAGACCTACAGCGCTTTTCAAATTGATGAACTACATCGCCATAATCAAAACCCTGTAGGGACGTTGCATGCAGCGTCCCTACTGTAGTCTACCGACATGAAAACTGCTATAATACTCCCTTCCCGGCGCCAGATTATAATCAGTAAATTGTTGCAGCATATAGCTTATAGCCAGATTTTGCTAAGTAATCTTCTAGGGGGAAGGGAGTAGGAATTTTATCATTAGTTTCCGGATATTTCTTACATATAGTCCTTAGATAATTAAGAGCACAAAAATTGTATTTTGTTATGGAGAATATAATAGATATCTTAAATTCTAAGCACTCAACCTTTCAATTGTTTCCCTTTGGCATTTGTCGAACCGATATTGGATTTACCAGTGATCAAGTTGATGGTTTTATTTGGAATCATAGTAACTTTACTGTTAATAGTTGGCAAAATTCCACATGGGATTAATTTCTATCCTTTTCAACAAAATTTGATTAATTTAAATCGTTTTCAACGAACTTTATTGGATTTGTTTGGCTTCTTTTTAATTGCATTTGCATTACCATTGATTGTCAAGAGTAACAATATGTTTTTATCAAAAGACTCAATCAAGGATGATCCCCCACCCATAGTATCTCCAGAAAATTTGAAAGAAAATTTGAAGAATAATGCTCGGAAAATATTAAGGGAGTACGGAAAGTTTGGAATTGATCAAGCAAAAGAAAAATTTCTTGAAGCAAAAAAAAAATGACCCGGAATATCCAGAAATTTCCTATTATTTAGCTTGGCTTGACGATCTTAAATTATTCCCTTTTCAAGAAAGGGGAATGCCAGTTGGCATCGGACCGATATAAAGAAACTATAGAGCTTTTTAAAAATTAACCACCCCAAAATAATATTGGCAAGGAAATGGTTATAGAAATAGGTCACTTTCTGAGTAACCGAGATACTGAGCATGATAGAGCTATTAAGCTTTATAATAAGTATATACTTGACAAGAGCAATGAACTTTCCGATCCTGTAAATTATATGGCTTTGGTAAGTAGAGGAATAGCATTTTTTTGGCTTAAAGAGTATGGAAAGTCTGGAAAAGATTTTGAGGATACACTAGCAGAGGAATCATCAAATCAAGTAGCTTATAATCGTGGCTCTATATATGCAATTACTCGCAATTACAACAAGGCAATTAATTATTATAAAGCAATTATAAAGCAGCTATTTATGGTGGTAAAGTAAAATTGATTTTTCATGACGACAAAGAGGTGACTATTCCTGGTGACTTCAACTTTGATGAAGCGCGAAGAGATATTGGTGTTGCTCTTTTGCTAAAAGAAGACAGTAATGAACAACAATATGAAAACGCTCTATATGAATTTCAGGAAGCAATAAAAGTTAGAAAAGATAACAAAGAGTCGCCAAATTATTCCACATATATTGGCAAGGGAATAGCACAATATTTTCTTGGAGATGTTAACCAGGCACAAAATACTTTACAGGAAGTTCCTGAGACTAGTCCATATAGCAATGCTGCTAAAAGATATTTCAATAAAATAAATACTTGTGAGTCATCTAATCAAAAGCAGTGCGTTAATCATGTGAGGGAAATTCAGGAAGATATTGCTAACATAAGTGTGATTCCAATTTTGACTGATCAAGGCATCTCAACTATGTTTGGAAATGTGATTGTTCATGAATCAGACAAGCTAGATAAAGTTCTCGAGCTTGAACACGATGCTTTGTACAAAGGACCATGTAAGTAATAGTTAATAGTACAGAGAGTAAAGGCAATCCTTCCTTGGTAAAAGCATCTCACAGAATACCTTTATCTTTTCCAATATTGAGAAAACTTTAGCCCATATAAAAAAATTATTAGCCAAGTTTTACAGCAGTTTTCATGTCAGTAGACCACAGTAGGGACGTTGCATGCAACGTCCCTACAAGGTTTTGGTTATGGCGATGTAGTTCATCAATTTGAAAAGTGCTGTATGTAGCGATGTGTTATATAGTTAGATAGGTAAGAAAGAAAGCATATATCGAAAAGCAAAATTGTTCAAAAAACTTTTCTTTTCTGCCTTCTAACCTAACCGTTAGGATGTTTTTAACACCAACTAATTTACATTTCTAATTCCTGGTATGAATTTTCCCATACAAATAAAAGCTTCGTGACAATAATTTTCTTAATTTATTACACTAACTAAATATAAAGGTTATTTTATACTCTATCATTCAAAATTTCACTTTATACATGTGAAATAATTCTCCTGGTTGTTGCTTTACGATTTTTCCACCCCTAGCTTTAATCATTTTTTCCCATTTTTCTAGTGGCTCCAAAAATACTTCTGCCCCTAAATAAGTTTCTAAAATTGCCCAATTTTCTGCCAGTGGTTGTTCTGAATTAACAACATCAAAAACAAAGTGACATTCCGATTTAAGAACCCGTTGGACTTCTTGTAAGACAAGTTCCCAATAATCCAGAGGATAATAACAACTAAACCCTGTAGCGATCGCCAAGTCAAACTCATTTGCTTGATATATTAACTGATGAGCTGGCCCTAGTTCTACTTTCTTAAATAGTTTATAATTGAGTAGAGAACCTCGTTTCTTGAGATTATCCTTAGCAATAGTGCTAATTTCTTGACCATAAAAAAAAGCCTGCCAATCTCCCCAAGGATAAACCAGAAAACTTACTCCACAGCCAATATCCAAACATTTTTGATTTTTTTTAGGTTTAGCTATTTCCCAAAAAGGGGAAACTATTTTTGTTGTGAGATTACCAGAGGTATAATCTTGAAAGATCGGCATTGCTTCTACTTCTGGAGGTAACTCAAAAGATTCTCCACGGTACTCTTGATCAAAGCGTGCTTGTACTGCCATGATTTGAGTATGCCAATTATCTAAATTTTTTTTAGCAAACCAAGAATATTGATCATGATTTCCAGAGAAGGCAGACTTTTTTTGAGACATTTTTTCCTTTTATCGTCTATTACCCTTAAGAATTTTTGTAAAGTTCTTACGATAAGATTTGTTACCTATTAACAAAACAGGCCATAATATAGATAAGACCAAACGATTTTGAAAGCTCTGAGAAAAGTTTGTTTGTTCAAATCCATTCCATAACTTCCAAACTCCACCCCCATAGACAACAAGCAATAATAGGCTAATTAAGGTACCCATGGCACAAAACTCTAAAAAGGTTACTTTTTTTTGGAGATACTCCGATCTTATAGATTATTGAATTAATCTCAAATTGGG
This sequence comes from Trichodesmium sp. MAG_R03, assembly GCA_023356535.1. GTDB lineage: Bacteria > Cyanobacteriota > Cyanobacteriia > Cyanobacteriales > Microcoleaceae > Trichodesmium. The sequence goes on from JAKQYF010000095.1 coordinate 6,511, forward strand.
CTCCAGGTTGAATATTTATAGGACTATTTTTACATCCTTTTTGGCCTTAAAGCAAGGATATTCCTACTAAGCTGTAGCTCCTCGGTTAGTTGAGGGTTCAAACCTATCAAGATTCAATCCGAGTAGGGGATGGAGTAGATTACCCTTCCCTCAACGTCTGTTTAATGTCTTAGATTGCCCGCGCACGACTGTAATATTATAGCTTATGTCTTCCCAATTAATCAAGAATTATATAACACTAACCATTTAAGGTACGGGTGGCAAATCACCCTTAATGATCATTATTGTGACAGGATTAAGAGGATTAAATCGAGTTAAATTAGCTACAGGTATAGAACGAGATAACTGTACCTGCAAAAGACGATAACTCCAAGAGCGATCGCTCCTTCTTCTTTCTTCTACCCAACTTATAGCAGTATGCAAACTTTCCAAAGTTGTAAATACTAAAACTATTACTCCTCCAGGTAGCATTCTCACCCCACAAACTCCCAGAATATTTCTGAGTTTACCACTGCTACCCCCTATAAAAATCCTGTGAGGAGGGCGTAGATGATGCAAAATTTCCGGAGCATTACCATGAATAGAAACTATATTTTGCAGTTGAAAGCGACGACAATTTTCTTCAATTAAACTTGTTCCTACAGCAGTTTTTTCAATTGCATATACTATAGAACCACTGCAAAGGCGAGCAATTTCTATTGCAACAGAACCAGTACCAGCACCAATATCCCATATTATTTGTCCTGGTTGCAAACTCAACTCAGCTACAGCTAGCACCCGTACTTCCCGCTTACTCATCAACCCTGGTTGGTCATCATAACTTAAAAAATAATTATCTGGTATCCCCAACATAGGCAAGTTAGCTAAATCTAGAAGTTGATTAGCCATTCTGGTTTGACGCAATAATACTACCAAATTCAACGGTGCAAATATTTCTTTTTGTACTTCATCTATAGACCATTGTTGGACTCGTTCCTCCTCAGCACCAACATTTTCACATACCCAAAATTGATATGTAGTTGGTAAATTTAAAGCCAGTAGTAAATTAGCGATCGCTTGTGGTGTATTCCTTGGATCTGTCAGTACAGCAAGCTTCTCAATTCCTTGCTGTAATGCTTTAATCAACTCATCCATAGGACGGCCATGAACACTAATTATTTTAGTATCTTGCCAAGGAATTTTGATGCGACTAAAAGCTAATTGTACCGAACTCAGATGAGGGTAAAACCTTAATTTTTTTGCCGGAAAATGTGTTACCAATAATCTGCCTAAACCAAAAAACAGGGGATCTCCTGAAGCTAAAACCACAATACAACTATTAGGAAGATCTAAATGCTGTCGTATTTCTAAAATTGCTTCAAGTAAATCTCCCAGTACAATACTTTCAGCGTTATGATTAGAGAAATAACTGAGATTGCGATCGCTTCCTACCAACAAAGTCGCCCTTTTAATAATGTCCCGTACTAACTGATTTAGTCCAACAACTCCATCTAAACCTATGCCAATAATATTTATAGTCACGATAATTGCGTTTTGTCCCTACTTGTCCCTGGGTTTCTCTATCTAGTTTTTCAGTACAACTAGAATAAAATTTACAACACTTTTTAGGATTTTATAGCAGTTGAATTCTCTCTTTAGCAATTCCAACTAAGTATGGTACCATTTTTCTGTAACAATGCGCTTAATAATTTTTGCTCATTGTTACAGTTTTGTTACTGAAGCCCTTATTATACTAATTATTCTTATCTTTATATCTATAGCAATCCTATTTTTTTTGGGTTTAAAATCTTGCCGCTTTTTGGGAATAAGGAATATGCAACGGTCAATAGGCAAGAGTTTCGGATTTTATTTCTAGTTAATGAAATTGTCACAACCTATTTAGGATTGCTATAGTGTCTAATTGTATTAATTAATATACTTACTAAGCTAATAAAAAAAGCCTGAATCCAAGGAAATTAAACCTAAAAATAATATTACTAATTAACCAATGCTCCAAATATATTCTCAAAAAATAGCAAGATTTTTGACATGCCTCAAACATAAAGAAAAACATCAAAACCTGCTACTAGAAAAAAATAATTAACCTAAACTTTTGCTGCTTCAGCAAATCTAATCTTCAAATAATCATCCTCCATTTTTGCTCCTGCAGGTTGTAACGTTGCCAAAGCTTGAGGTAAAACTAAGTTCCGACGATGATTACCAATTCTAATATTCAACTCATCTCCAGTTTTATTCAATTGAATTTTCTCTTTAGGAATTCCAGGCAAATATAACTCCAAATTATAATTGCCTTGTTCTTGCACTACCTTGATAGTATTTTCCTTATAATAAACCTGACTGGGATCTTCATTTCCATACAAAGTTTCTTTCAACCTTTCCAAAGCAGCCAAACCACACATTTCCTCAGAATAAAGAGGTACCTCCTTTATAGGCAAAGGTCTAAAATTATCGTGAATTTCTTGGCGATATTGCTGTTGATTTTCCTTCCACTTTTTAAAGAAAGGGTCAGTCACAGAATTAGGAATAATCCGATTTGCTACTATTAAATCTGTAGAAACATTATATAAACTTAAATAAGCATGAGCCCGTAAAGACTCCTTAATTACCATTTTTTCAGGATTAGTAACTAAACGGACAGAAGTCTTAGTATTATCAGTTAAAACCTTTTCTAAAGCTTCAATTTGCTCATAAAATTCATAAGGAGCATCCATAACTTCTTTATCTGGCAAAGAAAAACCAGTAATAGGTTTAAAAATAGGTTCAAAAAGAGGTCTTAATGCTAATGACATTCCCTGCAAAGGTTTATAAAACTTCCTCATATACCAACCTCCCACCTCTGGCAAACTCAAAAGTCGTAAAGCAGTACCAGTGGGAGCAGAATCAATAATTAAAACATCATATTCTCCTTCATCATAGTGGCGCTTCATGCGCACCAAACCAAAAATTTCATCCATTCCTGGCAAAATTGCTAACTCTTCAGCTTGTACACCATCCAAACCGCGTGCCTGCAAAACTTGAGTAATGTAACGTTTTACAGATCCCCAGTTTCCTTCTAGTTCCATCAAAGCGTCTAACTCAGCACCCCAAAGATTTTCCCTAACTTTCCGAGATTTGTGGCTCATTTCCATGTCAAAGCTATCTGCTAAAGAGTGAGCTGGATCAGTACTAAGAACTAGAGTTTTATGGCCTAACTCTGCACAACGTAGTCCGGTTGAGGCTGCTACTGATGTTTTGCCAACCCCACCTTTTCCTGTCATTAATATTACGCGCATCAATTATTTGGCCTTGTTCTGAAAAATTTTTACATATTTTAACTTTAGCGGATTTTTCACTTTTTCAGCACGTATCAGTATCTAGGAGATTTTTCATATCAAAACCTTACTTTTTTGCCAATACTATACTATGACTTAGGAATGGGGATAAAATATGATCCACAAATATTAGCGCTTGAGTCTTGCACTGAAATGCTCCTGTGCAAAAAATCACCGAAGTTAATAAATCCTCATTCCTTAATTGCAATTATCTCCGCCTTCTTTAAGCCATACTTCATAAACATTTTTCTTGACAGAAAACTTGACAAAAGAAAAAATTTATGTACTTGCCATTAAATGGATATTTTGGAACAGAAAGGCGGTAAGTGCTGTATTTACCGAAAAATTGGGTTTAAAGCCTCGCCCATAAGCGGGCGACTTTTTAGTTGATTTTTTTCACAGGTTATGTTATAATACTTTATTAGTTCACAAGACAAGAAATATATTAATCGCGGGTGGGCAATCCGAGACAAAAACGGACATTGAGGCCAGCAGCCAGACTACTCCCAAAGTAGCAGCAGCCTGTGAAATGTCAACCCGTCGAGGGGCTACGGCTCGGTAGGAAATCCAGTGCCTTTAGGCCAGGGAGGATGTCAACTACTTCACTTGAAATAGTTGTTTTAAAACATTCAACAAAGAGATATCCCAATAGTCAATATGGCTGTTAATAAGTCCATCTGTATTGAGTTTCAATTCACTCCATCCTGGTATTGCCATTCGAGGTTTCCAGGGGATGGGGGCTGTCCAGCTAAGTGTCCAACGAGTTTTAATCACATTTCCTGATAGACTAATATCGTGTAAGTCAAGTTGAATATCATTAAACCAACTATCCATAAAATCGATCATTTTTTGATAACGGTCTATACCTCGAAATTTATTTAGTGGGTCTTCAAAATAAACATTTTCTGCGTAAATACTATAAGTTTGGTTAGCAGGAAATGCTTGATAGTCTTGTTGAAGTGTTGAAATAATATCCATCTTGTTTCTTATTGCAGAATTTTTGAAGTATTGGAGGTACAAAATTTCCGGACTTTAGGCAACAGATAAAACCTACATTTTGCACGACTTGAAATGCAGAATGTGGGTTAATAAATTTTATCCAACATCAAGATTAAGATGTTAAACTAATTTAAATCAGGACTTACGCACGCTTCACCTTGAAAACTTCATATGTAGGAGCGAATGGCATTCCCCCTCACCCTCGTGTAGTGCCCGTGGGTAAGTCCTGTAAATGATCAACCCCTGGACTTTAACCGCAGTTGACTGATAGGAATAAAAACGAAGTGAAACCCAACAGAGCTTTATTGTTGTTGGGTTTCCTCCCTCAACCTAACTATAGTTATTGCAACCTTTTAGCTGTATCAGTCTATTAGATTATGTTAAGCAGTTATTAACCTTGACAGGACTTACGCAAAGGTACTATATATAGATCCTTGGTCCGTTACGAAGTGCGCAATTCAAGTCGCGAAGCGATACAAACCCTACCAATGATGTTCATGCGTAAGTCCTACTTGAATAAATCAACTAATAAATTTTCAGCTCATTTATTCCAAAATAGCTTCTTTTTTAGTGTTGGTACGACGCTCTGGAGTTTCACGAGTGAACTTCATGTAAATAGAGCGGTTTTGTTCACCATCAACTGCTACTGCCATGATTGGGTAATCAATCAAACTATCAGGGAAAGCTATCTGGAAGCGGAATGTGCCATCAGAGTTCAATTTAATAGGTCGTCCACCGATGGTAACAGTAGCATCAGGTTCAGTTGCACCGTGGATAATAAGCTCGGCATCAGCAACTAACCAGAACTGGCGGGGGTGAACTGGTGGCATAGAGGCAGCAATACCAGACATATTCATGGCTACTCCTGACATATTCATACCTATACCAGAACTAGTTAAGCCTATACCGGAACTAGTTAAACCTACTCCTGACATCCTCATACCTATACCAGAACTAATTAAGCCTACTCCTGACATACTTATGCCTATACCGGAACTAGTTAAGCCTACTCCTGACATACTCATGCCTATACCAGAACTAGTTAAGCCTATACCAGAACTAGTTAAACCTACTCCTGACATACTCATGCCTATACCGGAACTAGTTAAGCCTATACCAGAACTAGTTAAGCCTACTCCTGACATACTTATGCCTATACCAGAACTAGTTAAGCCTACTCCTGACATACTCATGCCTATACCAGAACTAGTTAAGCCTATACCAGAACTAGTTAAGCCTACTCCTGACATACTTAAGCCTATACCAGAACTAGTTAAGCCTATACCAGAACTAGTTAAGCCTATACCGGAACTAGTTAAGCCTATACCAGAACTAGTTAAGCCTACTCCTGACATACTTAAGCCTATACCAGAACTATTTAAGCCTATACCGGAACTAGTTAAGCCTACTCCTGACATCCTCATACCTATACCAGAACTAGTTAAGCCTACTCCTGAAATTGCTCTGCCTACCCCTGACATTCCCATGCTAATACCGGAAGTAGTTAAACCTACGCCAGAACTAGTTAAACTGACTCCTGACATGCCAAGACCGGAAGTAGTTAAACCTACACCAGAAGCAGTCAAACCTGCACCTGACATTCCTATTCCCATACTGCAAGCGGCTAAGCCTACTCCTGACATAATTTGAGTTGTGCTAGAGACATTACTACCAGATGCCCACATCCCTATACCTGATGTCATAGCATAAGAGCTTACTCCTTGTTTAATCATCTGGCCTAAACCTGGAACCATTTGAATAGAACCAGAAACCCGTTGATCCTCAGCCTCCGCTATGCCCAACATTTCCTGAGCAATATCATCGGGATTATTGTCAAAAGTAATTTTGCGACTAGCAGGAAAAAGCTCTACAAAGGTTTTGCCATGCAAATCTTCATCCCAACTAACCGTGATGAATTGGTCGTCAGTCCAATCTGAGGGATAAACTGGGGGAATATGTACTTGCTCAGAACGAGCAAAAACTAACCAGCGACCATCAGCACACCGATACCCTATTTCCACAACATAGTTACGATCGCTTACCGGAATAGGTATGTACCATTCATGAGCTAATTCATCACAAGAATATTCCTGAATGCTATGGGGACTTTGATCATCCAAATTGATATCCGTGACATCATATATACGCAGAGCTAACTCCTGTCCTCCTTGACGACGTAGCTCTTCTTTCAGTTCATTCGGAATATTCCAATAGGCGTATGCCCACTCTGGATCCCTTGCCATTAATACTATTTGACTTTTTCTATGCTCATTGGGTAAACCAGTTAAACCTTGATCAATTGATGAAAGAAAATCATCAATATTGTTTTCTTGGCCTAATTCAAACTTTTTTGTTTCCACTTCTTCTTGTCTTTCTAATTGTAAAAGTGGGGCAGATGAGAGATTATGAATACCTTGAGCTTCCAGAACTGTTGCGATAAGTTCTGATTTACGCATTCTGCTGTAACGAGAAATACCAAGTTCACTAGCGACTTTGCGTAGTTGTCGTAAAGTCATCTCTTCTGGGGATAAGCGTTTTTGAACCATTGTGTATATATTTCTATTTTTTTACTGTTTTATATTTCTGTCTCTCAAAACCTAGCAAGTAATTACAAATAATGCCTTGTTTTTTTAAGAACTAATATTTGTCAGTTCAACTAATTAGGGCTTGCTGATTAAAGATTAAAGCATTGATCCATAAAGGCAAAAGCAATTTTAGGTAGAAGGGAAAAAAGTGTCTAGTTTTCGGTCCTGAGAGCTCAAAAAGTTAGTATTTTGAGCGCTCCCTAGGCAGAAAAATCAAGATACAAATATATCCGACTACCTCCTCTCTCAATTCCCCGTTCCTCCGTAGGGACATTGCATGGAACGTCCCTACATCTCCTCCTGGAAGAGAGATTAGCGTTCCTTTATCATCTCCTCCTCGAAGATATTAGGGGTGGGTCCCCTACTCCTGAAAAAGATTTTGTCAGAAAACTCTAATTACTGACTACTGTTTTATCAGTTTATATTTTGCAGACAATCTGAGATTTGGTCAAGGGTCATCCCTCAAAAATTATGAGTATATATGCGTGTTCATAGGCAATTCTAGATTTATAATGTTATGGTTTCTTAACTTTAACCTAGTGTTATGAGAAATTTAACCAACCAGAAAGTAGAAAGTTATTCTAAAAAATGATTCGCTTTCAATGCTGAAAGTATTACTGGAAAAGGCTTACAACACCCACAGTTTTTTTTGATAGAGTTTCTAACCTTGAGATGACTGAAAGCCTTATCTAGCAATAGTTATTCTTAGAACTTTGCACTGTCTAGTAACCAAATTAGTTAATGAAATCAGGACTTACGTAGTATCGTAGGTAGTGCATTGGCGAAGCAAGTTGTGACTAATCCCACAATATGGGCTTTGCAATACCAATCTTTTTAAATTTGTCCCTACTCAATTTTTTTTGGGAAAATTTCCTGGTTCTAAAGAATATCGACTCTTGAATTTCTCAGCATTTATTTTACTTTCCTTGTAAAATAGCTTATAATAAATTTATCAATATACTCTAATTATATTCGATTATGATAGGTAGGTTTTGTTGATATTTGTAAATATAAATTAAATAATCAAAACTACTGCCAATTGTAATTTAAAATCCTCAATGAGGAATGAGGAGTAAAAATATTTTTAGGGGAAAGTTTTACCATCAGGCATAATTGCTCCGCTCATATCTGCATTTCGTAAATTAGTTTGATTGAGTTTCGCATCAATCAAAACAGCTTTAATTAATATGGCACCTGTCAGATTTGACCAACTTAATTTAGCCCGAAACAAATTAGCTCTTGTGAGATTAGCTCCCCGTAAAGTAGTCCAACTAGCGTTAGTAGTTCGTAGTTTTGCTCCACTTAAGTTGGCTTCGCTCAGAGTAGCCCCAATAGTAGTAGATTTACTTAAGTTGGCTTCACTAAGATTAGAACCACTTAACATAGCTCCACTCAAACTTACATTCGTCAGATTGGCAGCATGTAAAATTGATTCATTCATCAAAGCATTTGTTAAATTAGCAAATTCTAAGTTAGAATAACTTAAAATAGATCGAATTAAGTTAACGCGAATCATTGTAGCTTCACTCAAATTAGCTTTAGTCAAATTAGCCTGACTTAAATTAGCTTCTGCAAAGTTAGCCTGACTTAAATTAGCTTCTGTCAAATTAGCTTCTCTAGAATTAGAGCCTCGCAGATTAGCACCAGTTAAATTAACATTAGTTAAGTTAGCTTTAACTAGGCTGGCTCCAATTAAATTAGCTTCACTCAAATTAGTTCCACTTAAGTAAGCATCTCCCAAATTAACCTCTCTGAAGTTAACTCCACTGAGGTTAGCATCCTTTAAGATCACATTACGGAGGTTTGCTCTGGTAAAATTAGCATCACTTAAATTAGCCCCTGTTAAATCCATTCCTTCCAAGGTGATGCCTTTAAAATTTCTTTCCCCTGCTGCATATTGCTTGAGAAGTTCCTCAACCTCCATAGTCTCCATTTGCTCTGCCTCAAACTATTTTATATTTTATATTTTATATTTTATCAGGACTTACGCACGGGCACTGCGTCCAGTGAGGGCGAATGCCATTCGCCCCTACATATGGCGTTTTCAAGGTGAAGCATGGGTAAGTCCTGTTTATATTTAAAATTCTAGACAGTGCAAAGTTCTGGGAAGAACTATTACTAGATCAGTCTTTCAGTTATCTCAAGGTTAGAAACTCTATCAAAAAAACTGTAGGTGTTGTAAACCTTGTCCAGTAATACTTTCACTATTGGAAGCAAATCATTTTTTAGCAGAACTTTGTACTGTCGAGTTAAAGTAGAATATTACAAAAGAGAACAGGGAAATGTCCTCAGGTATTTGCCTAGCGCTATACATATACAGCCAGAAAATTGAGGGCCTATAAAATAACTTTAATTTTATTATTATAAATATCTTGAATAGCACGTTTATATTCTGAGAAAATTAAATATATAAAACCATACAGAAAAAAATACTATGCCAGCAAATTTCAGAAGCCAATTAGTTACTAAAGGAGTACAACGCGCTCCCAACCGAGCAATGCTAAGAGCTGTCGGTTTTGAAGATTCAGACTTTACCAAACCAATTATTGGGGTTGCCAATGCCTACAGCACTATTACTCCTTGCAATATGGGTATTAATAATTTGGCCATGCGAGCTGTCAATGGGGTGAAAGAAATTGGAGGAATGCCACAAATATTTGGCACTATTACTATTAGCGATGGTATTTCTATGGGTACTGAGGGGATGAAATATTCTCTTGTCTCTAGAGATGTTATTGCCGACTCTATTGAAACTGTTTGTAATGGCCAAACAATGGACGGAGTTCTTGCTATTGGTGGGTGTGATAAAAATATGCCGGGAGCAATGATAGCGATCGCTCGGATGAACATTCCTGCTATATTTGTCTACGGTGGCACTATTAAACCAGGCAACTACAACGGTAAAGACTTAACAGTTGTAAGTGCTTTTGAAGCAGTAGGAGAATATAGTGCTGGAAAAATTGATGAAACACAATTAACAGAAGTTGAACGTAGAGCTTGTCCTGGTGCTGGTTCCTGCGGAGGAATGTTTACTGCCAATACTATGTCTTCAGCTTTTGAAGCAATGGGTATAAGTTTGATGTATTCATCAACTATGGCTGCGGAAGATCCAGAAAAAGCGGATAGCACAGAAAAATCAGCTCATGTATTAGTAGAAGCTATTCGGAAACAAATTCTGCCTCGTCAAATTATTACTCGCAAAGCCATCGAAAATGCAATTTCAATAATTATGGCTATAGGTGGTTCTACCAATGCAGTATTACACTTATTAGCAATTGCTCATGCTGCGGATGTGGAGTTATCTTTGGATGATTTTGAAACAATTAGGGCACGAGTACCTGTATTATGTGACCTGAAGCCAAGTGGTAAGTACGTTACAACAAATTTGCATCAAGCGGGTGGGATCCCTTTAGTAATGAAAATGCTCCTAGAACATGACTTACTCCACCCAGATGCTTTAACCATAACAGGTAAGACTATTGGAGAGCAGTTAGCAAATATACCTTCTCAACCACCTTCTAATCAAGATGTGATTCGCTCTTGGGATAATCCCATGTATAGTCAAGGACACTTAGCTATTTTAAAAGGAAATCTGGCAACTGAGGGAGCAGTTGCTAAAATCACAGGAGTCAAGAACCCAGAAATAACAGGTCCAGCAAGAGTATTTGAGTCAGAAGAAGCTTGCTTAAAAGCAATATTAGCAGGCAAAATTCAACCAGGGGATATTATTGTAGTTCGCTATGAAGGTCCTAAAGGCGGACCAGGCATGCGAGAAATGTTGGCACCAACTGCAGCTATTATTGGTGCTGGTTTAGGGGATAAAGTAGGATTAATTACTGATGGTAGGTTTTCTGGTGGTACTTATGGTATGGTAGTTGGTCATGTAGCTCCAGAAGCGGCAGTAGGTGGTACGATCGCTCTAGTTAAGGAAGGAGATATGATTACTATTGATGCTCCAAGGCGTTTTTTGCAATTAAGTATTTCTGATCAAGAACTAAAACAACGTCGCCAAGCGTGGCAACCACCTGTACCACGATATACTAGAGGTGTATTAGCTAAGTATGCTAAGTTAGTTTCTTCTAGCAGTGTTGGAGCCGTCACTGACGCTGGGTTAGATTGAAATTTAGGGCGCTGCTGAAGTGCGAATGTGATTTTCGTACTTTAGGGGTAATGGGAGTAGTTAGACAGGCAATAGAGACCAAATTTTTCGGTAAATCAATATTATTGCCTAGTTCCTAATGTTTCTACCTACTCCTTAATCAGGATAAAGCTGTAAAGCAAATTTTTCGGTCAAGTTAATGTAGAAAGGTATAGTCAGGGTTGTAAAACAAAGGCAGATTTTTCTGTATTCCCTATCCCCTATTCCCTATTCTCTGTAGTTATGAATTATTCTCAACCTCCTCGTAATGGTCAAACTTTCTTGGGTAGTGTTACCCAAGTGCTTAAAACTATTCATGCTAGTGTCAACTTTTCTCGACTAGCGCTGAGACCTGATGCTAAAATACCCGAACTCTGGGTACAGGAAGCAGAAGCTACTCCAGCTAAAAAATATCCTCTTTTGGGCGATCGCTATTTACTTGGACGCTCCTCCCAAGCTTGTGATATTGTCATTCGTAATCGCTTAATTAGCAAAATTCATCTATCTATCTCACGAAGCTCAAACAGAGCTCATGCCCCTTATGTCATCAAAGATGAAAATTCTGCTAATGGTCTCTACAATGGAAAAAAACAGATTTCTAGTCTGACTTTACGTCATGGTGATATCCTAACTTTAGGACCACCTGCATTATCTGATGCTGTTAAAGTTCAGTATATCCATCCTCCTGCTTGGTATACCCAAGTCATTCATTATAGTCTCTTTGGCATTTTTGGATTCACTAGTTTGGTGAGTTTAATCATTCTACTTGAATGGACAAAATTTCAAGTATATCCCCTACCTAACCCAATTACTGGCCCAGTAGTCATCTATTCTCGTGATGGACAAACACCTCTACGTCCAACTTACAGAAATTCCCATTATGAATTAGGACGCATCTCTAAATTTTCTAAATATTTACCAGATGCGGTCATTGCTTCTGAGGATAGTCGCTTTTATTGGCATATCGGCATAGACCCCATCGGAATTTCCAGAGCAATATTGACAAATTTACGCTCAGATGGTATTCGCGAGGGAGGCAGTACAGTTACTCAGCAGCTAGCAAGGAATATATTTCGAGATTATGTAGGCACTGAAAACTCTGCTGGTAGGAAAATACGAGAAGCGATAGCAGCATTAAAATTAGAGAGTTTTTACAGTAAAGATGATTTATTATTAACTTATCTAAACAAAGTTTATTTAGGATTGGATTTAT
>JAKQYF010000096.1 GCA_023356535.1 Trichodesmium sp. MAG_R03
AAAATTTAGATGTACAAGTTACTGCTAAAACAGTAGAAATTAAAGGAGAGCGTCGTCAAGAAACTCAGACAGAAAAAAAAGGTGTGACTCGCTCTGAATTTGGTTATGGTACTTTCCAAAGGATAATTCCTCTACCGGCAAGAGTGCAAAATGACCAAGTTAAAGCTGACTACAAAGATGGTATTTTATATCTACATTTACCCAAAGCTGAAGCTGATAAAAATCAAGTTGTGAAAGTCAATATTGGCTAAATGTTAGTAATGTAGAAAGATGTGATTTAATCTTCGGAAAAAAAAGAGTACGGACATTGCGATCGCATCTTTCCCATTTCCCTCACTTACTCTACATAAAATCTACTCTAAAGTAGAAATATAAACAACAAATTAAACCACACATAAAACATCAATTATAGGAGTTAATAAATATGGCTATTGTTGGTCTTTCTCTAGGACGTGAAATTGATTCTTTGATGAATTTTCCAGTTATGGGTGAAATCAATTCTTTATTTAATATTTGCGGTTCTACGATCAATGGTGAAGTCAAAGAAATAGCATTTACACCAGCGGTTGAAATCAATGAAAACAATGATTATATTGATTTAAAACTAGAAATACCAGGTTTAGATGCTAAAGATTTAGATATACAAGTTACTGCTAAAGCGGTAGAAATTAAAGGAGAACGCCGTCAAGAAACTCAGACAGAAAAAAAAGGTGTGACTCGCTCTGAATTTGGTTATGGTACTTTCCAAAGGATAATTTCTCTACCTGCCAGAGTGCAAAATGACCAAGTTAAAGCTGACTACAAAGATGGTATTTTATATCTACATTTACCCAAAGCTGAAGCTGATAAAAATCAAGTTGTGAAAGTCAATATTGGCTAAATGTTAGTAATGTAGAAAGATGTGATTTAATCTTCGGAAAAAAAGAGTACGGACATTGCGATCGCATCTTTCCCATTTCCCTCACTTACTCTACACAAAATTTACTCTAAAATCAAAATAGAAATAACAAATTAATTACACATAAAACATCAATTATAGGAGTTAATAAATATGACTATTATAGGTCTTTCTTAGTGACTTTCATTTAAACATTTAAAATATCCTTATTCTCTACATTGACGTGTTTTTATTATTGTCTAATAACTAGATTTTTTGAGTGATTGCATTTAAGAAAATTTAACAATATTTTCCTAGAATTTATGCTCTGATTACGGCCAGAAAATTACTGACATTAAAGATGGTATTTGTCCAGAAAAACCAAGAAGTATAATTCAGTCGACTTGACTAAAGATTTGCGCTATAGGTATTCTACCTAGGTAAGTTCTGTTTTTATGTACCCTATTTCCTATTCTCTTATATTGTTGATTACCACAATAAATTAGGTTGTTTACGAGGAGGATAATTTATTCTTTCAACCTCTCTTTTATTTGGTATTGACTCCACAGGAAAGGGTGGTAAACTATGTTCCTCCAGAGCATTTAAAAAACTCAAGACTTCTGGATCATTAGGTTTAAGTTTTACTGCTTCTTTGGCAGCTTCTCTGGCTTTTTCATAATTTCCTAAACGATAAAAAGCTTCCCCTTTTCCTATCCAAGCATCAGCAAAATCAGACTTTAATTGAATTGCCTTATTATAGGCAGCGATCGCTTCTTCATATTCCTGAAAATTTTTTGTTAAAATATTCCCTCTCAGATACCAAACCGCAAAATCATTTGCATTATATCTAATTACTTGATTAAAAGATATTAATGCTTCATAAGGTTTATCTAAATAAGCAAATAAAGCTCCTTGGTCTCGCCAACCCAAATAAAAATTTGGTTTAATTTTTACTGTCTTTTTATAAGAATCTATTGCTGCATCATACCTACCTAAAGCAGACAGTACATTTGCCTTGCCATACCAAGCTGGATAAAAATTTTCCTGGATTTTTATTGAGCGTTCAAAAGCTACCAATGCTTCTTCAAATCTCTCCAACCGATACAAATGATTCCCATGGTTTGCCCATGCTGCTGCACTAGAAATATCCCCTGTTTCTGGAACTTTTAAATAAGTTAGTATTGAAATTGCTTCTTTTTCAGTTAGTTGTGGTGGGGGTGAATTTTCCAATTGAAAATTTAATCCCATATTTAACCTATCTGCCAACTTTAAAACAGTATTAATGGGAATGCCATAACTAAAACCAATACTTACCCTTTCCACTGAATTAGACTCTTCATTATAAATTTTTGCACCTTCAGAAGCACCATGAATTCCAATCACTCTTCCCTGAGTGTCTAAAACAGGTCCACCACTCAAACCTAACTCAGTAATATTATTATAAAAAAGGTCATAACCATGAGAAATCGAATCTTTAATAAAAGCTAATTCATAATCTTGATTAATTAATAATCCTGGACTAAATAAACGTTCTCTTTCAGCAAAAGGTAATCTCGACTCAGGCCAACCAGATACAAAAACATGACGAAATTCTGCTTGATAATTGTAATCAGCTAAAGTAGCGACTTGATAATTTTTATTACTCTGAAACTCTAAGATTGCTAAATCAACTCCTGGCAATTTAATTATTCTTTGATAATCAATTTCATATCTTTCTCCATCTTTTGTAAAAATTGCATATTCATCTTGAGTTTCCACAACGTGATTTGCAGTTAAAACATAATAAGTATCTTTTTTCCTAGAGATAATTACTCCGGAAGCGGGATTTATAGCATCAATTACAACTGTAAATTCTGTAGAAATTTTGTTGATTTGATTTGCCATTAAAGCTATAGCAGCAGGTTGCTTGAAAACAATTTCTTGAGCAGGAATAATTAACAATAATAAACTAATAAGTAAAGGCTTAATTGAGAATAAAAAATTGATTAAAACCCATAAAAAATTGTTGAAGTTCATATTTTTTTCAAATAAAAATTTTTACTTATTCATTTCCATATTTTCTATGTATTTTTTTGTACTGAAACACTAATACCACCACAACTAGCAATAAATAAGACTTAATGTAGACACAGGATTTATAAACAAAATTTTCTGGTGCGATATTTGAAATAGCCCTACTGCCTTCCAGGGGGAAATGGGAATGCATCACCTCTGTCAAAACAGTGTTCAGGGTTTCCTGGACTAAAGAATTTCCCGTTCTCGTATAAGTCTAACGTCGGGAGTATGTCAGTAGTTGGTATAGATGCAAATTTTGGAGCTAATTTAGCTACAGTTTCAATAGGAATAGCAAATGCTAAATGACTCATTTGTTGACGTAAACTTTCAGTTGGTTGGGAACCATCACGATATACATAAGGATCTCCCCATAAAGGATAAGCGTGCATTCCATTAATACCAATTACTTTCCCGTAAATATTAAGCAAAGGACCCCCACTCATACCCTTTTTTATGAAATTAGTGTAGCCAATTTGATAACCCTTTTCTAAAGGGCGCTCAGACAAAATTGAAATTTTTCCTCTAGTGAATAAAAGTTCTGTATTTTGAGTTTTTTCTAAAATAGGAAAGCCGGCAGCAAAAGTTTTATCTCCTGGAGAAAGAGTAGTAGAATTTTCGAGAGATGCAACAGTGTAGGTGGAGTTAGTGCTGCGAAATTCTAACAGAGCTAAATCATTTCCTTGAAAGTCTTCGTTTTCTATTTTATTTGCTTGATAAAAAAAACCATCTGCAGTCTGAATAAGATAAGATTTATGGTCAGTATCTAAAATGTGCTGGTTTGTAACAATTGTATAAACTTTTCCTTCTCGTTTCAAGATAATTCCTGATCCCCAACCATTTTCCGAAATAATTTTAACGGTGATTGATTTAGCTAGACTTTTAAGCTCCTGAATGGTACAAAAATGATTACAGTCAACACAATTTTCACTTTGTATTTGAGTTGCCGCACTTTTCAGGTCAGAAAATTTTTTAGGTAACATTTGTATTGGCAAACAAAATAACCCACTACCAATATAAACTGCTAATATCAGCGATCGCAGACTCACAGGATATTACTCCATGCCCTTGTTTGCTAAACTTTCTAAATAATCATTAAAATTTAAATAGAAACGGGAGCTACTTTCATATAGTGGACCTGTTGCAGCACCAACCCGAATATCAAATAACTTTTGAATTGTTTCGCTAGCATTTTGGTAAGGCTTTAGAGTAAATAACACTCCTTGACAGGGACCACCTTTTTGACCAGAAACACAGACAACAGGTTGAGAGTTAACAATGCCAGTGGTAATGTAATCTAGTCTGCCATCATCATAGAATAATTGAAATTTGTTTGATACTTGACGACAACGAGTCATGGGGCTATATCCAGCAGACAAGAAATGATTAGAAACCCAGCGAATAACTGGATAAGTACCTTGTGGTGTTTTGACAAAAGTAGTTGGAATACCATTTTTACCTTGGTCACAATAAAATTGATTAGGTCTAATTACAGGTTCAAATTCCTTAACTGTAGACTCTGTTTGATCGCAGGAAATTTGATTATTCTCCTGGCAATTTTCTACTGTTTTCTGAAAACAACTCTCATCTTTTGTACATAATAAATTACGTTCTTTTTTTGGGCATAATTCTGATCTGATTTGACAAAGTAAGCTATGTTTTGGTCTAGCAGAAGCAGGATTATTGATACTTAAGTTAATCCCCAAGCATAAGGCAAATGCTACAATTATTTTTGTCAAAAGATTAATTTTCATAACTACTAAATCTTGGTATATTTCTGTTTTAGGTGCTACCACACTCAACTCAATAATTGATAATTATTCATTACTAATAGTCTTGACAACCTTCATCCAAATTTATCAAGATTTTTACTATGACTCCGGAAAAGTATTTAAAATGTTTCATATCTTTTGCAATAGTGCAATTAAATCTTTTTTCCAAAAGACAGAAATCTGAAAGCTCGGTACAAGATAAGTTTCCCAAATAACTTAATCCTATCAAGGATTATCAATTCTTTTTATATTTTTTCCGGTTAATACCCAACTTTTTAAGATAATCCCAACCTCGTTGAGGCCAGACGTGATCCCGACCAGTTTTCTTAGCTATCCAATGAGCTACTTTTGGACCTGACCATGACCCACCATCAGGAGCAGGCCCTTGTAAAGCTACCAATAGTTCCTGTTGTTGCTCGGGAGTCAATAAAGATTTAGTAATTGGTGGTTGACGATTTTTGCTGCCATTCTTAACTGACTTTGGCCCTTCTCTGTTATAACGCCGAAAAATTTCCTTAGCATAATCATAGTTCAGGCCAACAACTTGAGATGCCTTTTTAATAGACCATTGTTGGGCAATTAGAAGCAGGAGATGCCACCGACGGGATTCAATGGTGTCAGGAGTTTGTCGATAGCGAATTTTCAGTTCTTCTATTGTTAGGTACTGTTTCAAACGAGCTTTTGATGGCATAGCTCCTACTAGGAAGTCATGATAGTTTCCCCATTTCTCAAGCTATTTGTGTGATTTTCCGGAGAGAATCCAAGTTTTTATATAAAAAAACAGAACAGAATTTACTCATTAAAACTATATATAGTGTTTATTAGTAATTATTTCAGGTATTTACACTACATTTAGCGTCTTAGCATCACCCCTGAAGAAGTGTCAACTCAATAGTTGAAGATATGATCAACAAAACTGACGCAGAACCACTATATCTAGTAGGGGTTAACGGCCGTTAACCCCTACAGATGGTCTATATTTTCATATTTTGCGTAAGTCCTGATCAAAAAAAGAATTGACAAAATTTTGACTTTTTATAAAGATCAGGACTTACGTAACGACACTAATTGTCGTGGCAATATCTTGAAAAAGACAAATTTATGCACCATATATAGCGGTACTGCGTAAGTCCTGAAGATGTGAAAAATAAATGTTGCTCTTACAGCACTTTTCAGATTGATGAACCAAATCATATGGTGTTTTTAAAATTCAATAAACACTATATGCGGATAGTTTCTTGTCAACAAACGCAATAAACCATTGCTTATTGAGAATTGTCCTGTTTTATTGACAAGATGCGTTTGCCCTGCCTGTTGCCTGTTGTCTTTGACAAAAAATTCGATCTATGATTTACTGTAATTGACTCTAGTACAAAAGAATACTATTGTAAAAGGAGTTAAATGACTTTAATGAAGAAGGGAATATGGAAGGTACTTCTGGCTTTACTATTTACAGGGGCGATATCTATGGGCATTTTCCATAGTCAAGCTTGGGCCATTGGAGATTTTAGCAATTAGCAAAAGCTAAAGCTGTAGAAACTCTGAGATGATAAGTTCATTTCTGTTGTCCAGTTGTTCCAGGAAGAATGGCATCACAAATAAGACATGGATAGATTTGAATAGATACATCTCCAATGATGATGGATTACTCAAGTGGAAAAATGATGATGGAAACATTGAAAGCTGCGAAGGAATTCGTTTATCTAGTTCTCTTGCCACAAAGCATACTGAAATGAATGCTGATTGTGAAATAGAAGGCTATCTGGTAGAAAATAATATCGACCTGGACGAGCACATTACCAATATTGATGGGCAGTTGGAATACAACTGACTATTAATTCTAGTACAGCATAGCATATCTAGCGCTCCTGTGTAAGTCCTGTTCCTTTGTTAAAAAAATTCTCCCCTACAAAGTAGCGACTGTTATTCCTTAAACGTTCCTTAAACGGCTTCCCTGTCCGGGACGATCATATATTATGCCTCTCCAAAAATACTGATTTTGGAAAAGTGTTGTAAGGGTTTCAGAGATATTTCTGAGAGTGACTTCCTCACTCTCAGATTGTCATAAAAAATATCGCCCTTGACAATTTAATGGTGATATGGTTTATAGGATAAAGCACTCTTGTTTAACAGTCCAATAAAACCTTCTTTCATCCTTCCGCTGCCTTGGCATGCTTGTGGAAGGAAATCTCGAAGATAGCTCTTAATCAGCAATGATTTATAGCTAAGGGAAACCCTAAGAAGCAAGAATCCTCCCGTTGTCTATATTTTTAACGGTGAGAGTATCAAAATCTAATAGTTAAATTTTAGGAATGACGGTATAAGCATGGTATCCATTAGCGAGATCCATCAACAACTAATCAGTAAACAACGCTCTGCTGTAGAAATTACCCAAGAAGCTCTTGAAAACATTAACCAACTAGAGCCGAAATTAAAAAGCTTTATCTGTGTTACGGCAGAAAAAGCCATCGCTCAGGCCAGTCAGGTGGATGCCAAGATTGCTGCCGGAGAGAAAATTGGACCACTAGCAGGGATTCCTATTGCTGTTAAGGATAATATCTGCACTAGAGGTATCCCTACTACCTGTGGTTCTAAGATTCTAGAAAATTTTATTCCGCCTTATGAATCTACAGTAACTCAAAAACTTGTGGGTGCTGGGGCAGTAATTTTAGGCAAAACCAATTTAGATGAATTTGCCATGGGTAGTTCTACAGAAAATTCTGCCTATCAAGTCACGGCTAACCCATGGGATGTGAAACGAGTGCCTGGCGGATCTTCGGGAGGGTCAGCAGCAGCAGTAGCATCGGCAGAATCTGTAGTAGCATTGGGTTCAGATACAGGTGGGTCGATTCGTCAACCAGCATCTTTTTGTGGAGTGGTAGGAATTAAGCCTACTTATGGTCTGGTTTCTCGCTATGGGTTAGTGGCTTATGCTTCTTCTATGGATCAAATAGGGCCTTTAAGTAGAACTGTGAAAGATTCTGCGATTTTATTGCAGGCGATCGCTGGTTATGACCCTAAAGATTCTACCAGTCTTAATGTCCCTATCCCAGATTACATAGCAAATCTGAAACCTAATTTAAAACCTAAAGGGCAAATTAGAATTGGTCTCATTAAAGAGACTTTTGGTCAAGGTTTAGACTCATCTGTTCTTCAAGCTTTCACGAAAGCAGTGGAACTACTGCAAGAGTTGGGAGCAGAAATTCAGGTAATTTCTTGTCCTAGATTTAGCTACGGTTTACCTACTTATTATATTATTGCTCCATCGGAAGCTTCGGCAAATTTAGCCCGCTATGATGGGGTCAAATATGGTTTCCGTACTCGTGAGTCGGAAAACCTCTTGAATATGTATACCAAAACTCGTTCTGAAGGTTTTGGTTTAGAAGTTAAACGCCGAATTATGATTGGTACTTATGCTTTGTCGGCTGGATATTATGACGCTTATTATCTGAAAGCTCAAAAAGTTCGCACTTTAATTAAGGAAGATTTTAATAAAGCTTTTGCGAAAGTAGATATTTTGGCTTGTCCCACTTCTTCAACTACAGCATTTAAGGTGGGTGAAAAAACTGATGACCCACTTAGTATGTATTTGTCTGACTTAATGACTATTCCAGTCAATTTGGCTGGTTTACCTGCTTTGAGTGTACCCTGTGGCTTTGATCAACAAGGATTACCCATTGGTATGCAATTGATAAGTAATGTTTTGAAAGAAGATTTACTCTTTGAAGTAGCTTATGTTTATGAACAATCTAATAATTGGTACAAATTCCAACCTCAACTTTAAAAAGTTAGTTTTTAGTTTTTATTTTTTATTGATAAAGCTTTAGGGGTCGACAATAGTGTATTGGTTAATAGCTGCAACTAGAATTCAGGAATTAAGAAAAGATAGTTAGTAATCAAAACAGAGGATGTATTAGTTCCCACTTACATAAGTAAAGAATTATTTGCAGTTACTCCTGTTAAAATTCAAGATTTATATATAGTCCCTGGTGCAAGTCATAATCATGTGATTCCCTACATCCAGAGTCTAAAAAAACAGCTTTAATGTTAGCTACTGACAGAATTTTAGTAGATTGGATTTTATCTGGTAGAGAACAAGAGTTTTTAAATCGTTTGTGCCAGATATTTAAAATCTATCCAGAAAAAATTTCACAAACTTTTTTTCAAGCCAAATCAGAAATCCATCAGGTTACTAAAAAGAAGTCTAAAAAGCATAGAATTAATAGAAATTATGAAAAATCATGAAAAGTAGATAAGTAAGTTGGCGTTTCATTGACAAAATGTAAAGACTCCCCTCACCTCAACTGTTCGTGTTTGGAAGAGCTGGGAGTTAGTATGCAAATTTTAATATAGCTAGGCTTTTTTATGCCTACCTAGTTAATAATGTAGTAATTACCAACATAGATATACTAGATAACTTAGGGATAATATCTTATTGATTAACCTATTTACAGGTAATAATTTTTTCGTAAACTTGAATAGTTTGTGTGGCGATCGCTTGCCAACTATAACTATTTTTAGCTAACTTTTTAGCATTCAAACCCCGACGTTTCCTTTCTCCTTCATTCTGCAAAGCTAACTTAATTAAAGTAGCCACATCTTCTATTTTACAACGACCAACCCAACCAGCTTCTGCACTTGCCACATCTTGATAAATATAAACCTGATCTGAAATAACTACTGGCGTACCTGCTACCATGGCCTCTGCTACTGCAATACCAAAATTCTCATAATAAGAAGGCAATACAAATAAATCAGCAATTTGTAATAAACTTGTTTTTATTTCCCCTGTAACAAATCCCGTTATTTTTGTAAATTTCGCAAGAGGTGAAGCCTTTATTTGTGAGTGAATTTGCGCTTCATAACTAGGATCTTGAGGATTTGTACCTGCTAATATAAATTGAAAATCTACCCCTTCTGCCAATAACTTTTCTAAAGCAGGTAATAATAAATCTAGCCCTTTTTTTGGTTCAATGCGAGACATAAATAAAATCATAGGATGTTTAACTTCTACCCCTTGAGATTGAAGACAATGAACTAAATTTTCATCCTGAATCTTCTCTGGAGGATGAACACCTAAAGGAATTACTAAATCTTTTGTCGATACACCAAATCTTTCGGAAATTTTCGCCTCTTGTGTAGTGGTAAAATGAAGGGCAGCAGCATGAGCAATATTCCGCTTTTCTAGTAGAGAAACATAAATTTTTTTGAGTTGTTTTTTCTTGCGTAAATCAGCAGGGTCTAAAGTACCTAAAGGTCTTAAAATATAGGGTAAATTATTATTTCTAGCAATAGTTGCAGCTATGGTAGTTACTGGTGAAAAAAGAGCATGAATATGAGCCAAATCAAATTCAGCAGCATGTTGATTTAACCATTGTAATAATTGTAAAGAAAACTTATAACGACGACATGGAGAACAACGAAAATAACGAATGTGATAACCATTTTGCGTAACAGGTTGATCAAGAGGAACATTTAAAGGTGGCTGACCAGCATCCCCATTAGAATCTGTGGTAAGAATGGTAATATCTATATTTTGAGCAGCAAGGGCGGTAGAAAGTTCTAAAACCATTTGACTCGGACCGCCATAAACAAGAGATATAGATGGTACTATTTGTAATATTCGCATAACTTTATCTAATTTTCCTGAACTAAACTTTAAGGTTATATCTGAAGATACAGTACTTACTGCTGTGGGTGAGGTACATAATACCAAGTTACACTTTTCTAGAAAAACTGTCTGGGACAAGTTACCAAATTGTCATACATTCTCAAATATTACTTTTATAAAATCCCACATTATGAATAATAGAAATGATTTTAATGTAGTAGTGATTGGAGCGGGCCCAGCAGGCTGTCAATGTGCTAGAACTTTAGCAAAATTAGGATACAAAATTTTACTGGTTGAACAACAAAAAACATTTGAAAAAAATGACTTTTCTAGTGCAGCAACTCCCCAAGAAACTCTTGATAAATTTAATTTACCAGAAACAGTGGTTGGCAGTTATTGGCGGAAAATTAGTATTATTACAACTAATATTAATCATACCTGGACATCCCCCAAAACTTTAGGAGCAGTTTTAAATTTTGCAAAACTTAGAGAATTTTTGGCAGGAGAGGTAGAAAGTTATAGTGGTAAAGTTTGGATGGGTTGTCGCTATACTAGACACTTTCAAGAAGATGGAAAAGCTATTGTAAAAATTAGGCGTTTCAATGGTGAAAAAATTGCTGTTAGTACAGAAGTTTTAGTTGATGCAACTGGACATGCACGAGCAGTTATATATGCTCAAAAAAGCAATCAACCTCAGTTCTTAAATGCTGTAGGAATTGAATATTTAATCGAAGTTGAACCAAGAGAATATGATAAATATGCTCATGATTTAAAATTTTTTTTAGGTCATAAATGGATGCCGAAAGGTTATTCTTGGATATTTCCTATGGAAGCAGAAAAGCAAAGATTAAAAATTGGTGTAGCAAAGTATAATTTAGAACATCAACAAATAGTAGAAACAAAACCAATGAGGTGGTATCTAGAACTATTGATTCAAGATTACATGAAGCTTGAAAAATATAAATTAATAGATATACATGGTTCAGTTGTGAAATATTCTGCAGGATTAAAAGATATTTATTATCAAGATAATGTTATTGTCATTGGTGATGCAGTATCTACTATTAATATATTGGGTGGCGAAGGTATTAGACATGGTATGGAAAATGCAGAAATAGCTATTAAATATATACAAAAATATCTCAAAAAACGTCTATCTAGTTTTCGCACCTATCAAAAAGAAATGCACAGACGATATGCTATAAAATGGAATATTTCTGAACAAATGTGGCGCAGAAGATATATGCAGGATAGTGATGAATCAATTGATAAAGGAGTGAAGTATTTAAAGTCTTTGACAATAGAAGACATGATGAATATCTTGTTTGAATACAATTTTCAAAAGTTGTATAAAGGATTGGGTAAATATTTACAACATAAGGTGAAGTTAGTCAGACAAAAAATCAATAATTTATTCTATTTTAGGGAGTAGGAAGTAGGTAGGGACATTGCATGTAAACTTCATACAGAGTAGTAATTCGGGTTCGGTAAGCATATAAAAGAAGAAAAATCACTATACCTTAGTAACTTGAAAAATGCTATAGTTGTGGATAATATAAAATTCAAAAATTTTATAGTATCTTTGCTGGAGGGGTAACAAATAAGATGAAAACCTTTTGGAGCAAGCTGAAGAGAAACCAACATACAGAAAAAATGAGGGGTTGAGAATGAGATATTAAGATACTGACTGGCCAGTAAGTGACTTGAATGACATATTTCTTCGTTAATATTCTGAATATCGAGGAAAAATGCAGATAGTATCTTTCAATATAAGGTGGCCTCAAACTATTATTAAGTAGGATTTACAGGCAGTTTGTCACCCCCCTAGGTATCTTTGCTATGTATTAAATTTTGAGCAAAGAGGTTTCTATATTGTATTTTTGTTGATCAAAAAATTAGGGAAAAAATATGATTTCCAAAATTACAGAAGTTAATCCGATTATTTGGGAAAATAACCGCGTTTTATTAATTGACCAAACTTGCTTACCGGGAGAACATAAAATTGTAGAAATTAAAAGTTATGAAGAGATGGCGCTAGCTATTAAAACCATGATAGTTCGTGGTGCACCATCTATTGGTATATCAGCAGCTTATGGAATGTATTTAGGAGCAAAAGAAATTTCCATAACTGATAGAAATAAGTTCTTAAAACAGCTAGAAGAAATAGCTGTAATATTACGAAAAACTCGCCCAACTGCTGTGAATTTATTTTGGGCAATTAAAAAAATGTTGAAAGTAGCAAATCAAACCAGTGGCTCTGTAGAAGAAATTCAAATAGCTTTATTAGAAACTGCTAAAAATATTCATGCAGAAAACTTACAAGCTTGTAAAAATATAGGCGATGGCGGAGTTGAAGTTTTACCAACTACTCCAGAAAAATTGAACATATTAACCCACTGTAATGCGGGTGCTTTAGCAACTTCTCCAGCATTAGGTGTTATTCGTTCTGCATGGCGAGATGGAAGGTTAGCTAAAGTCTACGCTGATGAGACCCGTCCCCGTCTCCAAGGTGCAAAACTTACTACTTGGGAATGTGTCCAAGACAACATACCTGTCACCCTAATTAGTGATAATATGGCCGCTCATTGTATGAAACAAGGTTTAATTCATGCTGTAGTAGTGGGAGCTGACAGAATAGCAGCCAATGGTGATACAGCCAATAAAATTGGTACTTATAGTCTAGCTATTGTCGCTAAAGCACATAATATTCCCTTTTTTGTGGCTGCACCTTTATCAACTATAGACTTTAAAATATCTGATGGTAGTCAAATACCTATAGAAGAAAGGGAGACAAAGGAAATATACCAACTGGGAGAAACCCGCATTTGCCCAGAAGGAGTAGAATTTTATAACCCTGCATTTGATGTTACACCTGCAGAATTAATTGCAGGAATAATGACAGAATATGGTACTGTAGCCCCAAGAGAATTAGAACAATTTCGGATCAAGCAGTTAGGGGTACTTTGAGATTTTTTACGCCAAAAACTGAAACCTAGATATATCAAGAAAATGGTAAATTTAAGGTAAAAACATTACTGTTAAAAATTTTCACCTGATTTTTAGGATATTTTTTCCTAAAGTCTCATCTGTATAAAGTAATAATGTAGAAAACAGGGGATAGCAAAATTGTCGCGCCACCACTCCTTTCACCTATTTTATTTTATAGCGATCTCCACTATTACTTCAATTGTCCAGTGATGATATAATAATTACCCTTGTATTTAGCTCAAATTGAGAATAATTTTATGGAGAAATTTCGAGTAGAAGTTATTACTGTGCGACTCGTTAGCTAGTCAAAAAACCTTAGAAACGGTTCATCTAGCCCCTATGGCCAGAGAGCAAATAAAGATATGGCCATGAGAAAAACTCTTATATTCTTGATGGTGAAATTCCATCCGCCCTGTTGTTGGGTTGGTAGCATAAGCCATACTGGAGAGAATGAACATCAAACTGGTAAAGCTGGCTTAAAAGCGGGAAAATACCAGTTACCGAGGAACGATACCGCAAGCAAAGGCTGACAAGTGGACGAACAGGAAGGTAATTAAACTCTCGTAACTTCTAACCATTCCGAAGGTAACTATGGAATGTAGGACGAAAGTCAGGGGACCAATGGATAACTCTATGGTAATGGAGCTATCAACAACCGTACCGAGTCCTCCGGGAGATTTTACCCCGCTAAATCAGTCACAATAAAGGAATAAGGGAACGAGGAAACCTCTCTTTGACACCTAGGAATTTAGGTCGAGAACCTAGGAAGCCATTCAAGGTCAATCTGCGCATTAAGGACGTAGGTCTTAGAGAGAGTAGGATTGGGTAAGAAGCATATTACACTGCTGACGTACCCACTGTTAGACGTAATGTAAGGTAATTAATAGCTATGAATAAGGCTAAAACACTAAAAAGAAGATTGGTTAATCCCAAGCCCTTTTTAAGCGTGGCATGGAGTACAGACGATATACCGTCTCAAGTAAGTGTCAATCCAAACATCAAATGGAGGGACATAAAATGGAAGCGGGTTGAGAAGAATGTATTTAAGTTGCAAAAGTTAATTTACAAAGCATCCAGCCGTGGCGAAATCTGCAAGATGCGTAAGTATCAAAGACTTCTGAGCAAAAGTTATTACCCAAGGTTGTTAGCTGTTAGGCACGTGACACAGGATAACCAAGACCAGAAAACTGCGGGAGTAGATGGTATTAAAATTTTACCCCCCATACAGCGGTTAAACCTGGTTGAACTATTAAATTCACGCCTTCTTAAAGCAAATCTAACCCGTAGAGTATTGATGCCAAAACCAGGAAGAGATGAAAAGCGCCCATTAGGTATTCCTACAATGTATGACAGGGTGCTACAAGCCTTGGTGAAATTAGGTATGGAACCAGAATGGGAGGCACGTTTTGAACCTAATAGCTATGGTTTTAGACCAGGACGGTCAACACATGATGCCATAGAAGCTATATATGGAAGTATCAAACAAAAACCTAAGTATGTATTAGATGCTGATATATCTCAATGTTTTGAACGGATCAATCATGAGGCACTGCTAGAAAAAGTTGGTCAGACCCCTTACAGACGGTTAATCAAACAATGGTTAAAATCTGGAGTAATGGATAAAGACTATTTCCACCGACCCCTCTTGCTACCCTGCCGGGAGCAGCAGGGAGGGGTTATATCACCCTTACTAGCAAATATCGCCTTACACGGTATGGAAGAAAGGCTGATGGAATTTGCCGAAACTATTGACCTAAAAAATAAGATAGGTCATCAAAAGAGCTGGCAAATGAAACGTAAAAGTCTAAACTTAATACGCTATGCTGATGATTTTGTGATCTTACATGAAGACATCAAAGTAATCCAGCAAGCTAAAACCATGATACAAGAATGGTTGAGCCAAGTAGGATTAGAATTGAAGTCAGAAAATACTAAGATTTGTCATACTCTAGAGGAATATGAGGGACACGAACCTGGATTTGACTTCCTAGGGTTTTTCATCAGGCAATACAAAGTCAAGTCAACGAACCAAGGATTTAAGACACTGATTAAACCGTCGGCTAAGAGCATTAAAACTCATTATTGGAAGCTAGCTAATATATGTGATCTTAACAAAAATGCCCCTGGCAGAGCACTAATAGCCAAGCTAAACCCAATAATAAGAGGATGGACTAATTACTTCTCAGCCACACTCAGCAAAAAGGTATTTGGTAAATTGGACGACCTCCTTTGGAGAAGATTGTGGAGATGGGCAAATAGGAGACATCCAAATAAGTCAGCAGCCTGGGTAAAGAAAAAGTATTTCCCCAAAGTTAAACAGACCCGAAATTGGGAATTTAATGAAGGCGAATATATACTTAGCTTGCACTCTGATGTTCACATGATCAGACACATCAAAGTTAAAGGTAATAAATCCCCTTATGACGATGATTGGACGTATTGGAGTAACAGAATCGGTAGATATCCAGGGTAAGGAAAGAAGTCTCAGGGTTGCTAAAGCAACAAAAGAACAAATGCGCATTTTGTGGTTTAACCTTTAGACCAACCGACCTCATGGAAGTTGACCATGTAATACCAAGGTCTAAAGGGGGCAATAACACTTATAAAAATAAAAATAAGTAAGTATTATATCCACATTGCCACGATATAAAAACTGCCTTAGATAACGAAACATATCCAGAATAGATAGGAGATGGTGGATCTAAGGTAGGGATGTACCCTTGACTTGGGACGTTTAGGAGAGGAGCCGTGTGAGGCGAAAGTTTCATGCACGGTTCTGAAGACGAGTTGGGAAGGGCAACCTTCTGGGCTTAGTTTAACAAAACACCACATCCTCAACAGGTAATTTATACAGCTTTACATCAAGATTATAGTGAAGGATTTGTATTTGATGAACAAAATATTTGGCCTTCAGAAACAAAATGTGGAGAGATTATTGTTAAGCGACTTTTAGCAGGCGATCGCGGACATTATGGATGTCTTGAACACCCTCAAATTACTTTTAATTGTGGATTTTTTCCCCATAGTGTTATGCAGCAAGCAAGAACTCATAGGATAGGTTGCTGTTTGTCGGGCAACACAAAGGTTAGATTTGGGTATTCGTCTTTATCTCAAGAAGAGAAGTATTATGAGGAAACAATTGAAAAATTAGCGAATCTATGGCATTACGGAAGCAAAAATCAACAAACTTCTCAAGATGCAAAATATATGCAAGAAAGTATATCTAGCCGTACTATTTTTACTCTAGATACTAAAACTAACCAAATTGTTTCTAGTAAAATCACCAATATATATATTAATGGTGAAAAAGAAACTTACACAATAAAAACTGTTTCTGGCAAGGAAATAAGAGCTACCCTAGAACACCAATTTTGGACTAATCAAGGGTGGAAACGGTTAAAAGATTTTAATAATAGCACTCAATTATGTGAAGTGCAATTAGCTGGCAATAAAATTACTCCACAAGAAATTAAATTTCTCGAAAAAGAAATGTTTGATGAAAAGTGGATACCAGTAAGAAATTATGAAGGATATAATAAAATTTCTAGTTTGGATCTTTTGCATTCTTATCTTCCTCAAGGAGAGAGGAAAGATCGTTCTCAGTTATTTTCAAATCTTAAGATTAAAAAACTGAGCAAATCTAAAAATTATTTACTTCCCAGTTTAAGTCATGAAATAGGATCTGATATAGTCTCACAAGTAAATATATATAGGTTAGTAATGGAAAACTTTAAACCACTGGGAGAAGATGAGCAACTTGAAGTCAGATATTTCAACGAAAATAGTTTTGACAATAGGTTAGAAAATTTTGCCTGGGGTTCTAGCAAAGGCAACCAAATTGACAATATAAATAACAATAGTTTCTCTTATAATCGTGGTATTTTTGTAGAGATAGAATCTATTGAAAAATTTGGAAAAGAAATCACTTATGATCTTGAAGTCGAACATCCAGAACATAATTTTATAGCTAATGGTTTAGTTGTTCATAATTCCTTCGATGTACAAAGTTATCGGTTTTGTTCGGGAAAAGTTATCGCAGTAGCTGAAGGAAAAACTGATATAGAAACTGCTTTTTATCTGCGTCCGGTAGGAAAATATTCTGACCGTCAAGGTAAAAAATATTATTATTCTATCGAACAACGAGAAAAAGATTTACAGTGGTGTTTAGAAGCAGCTAAAAAATACAAACTTGATATGGAGTTTGGAATGTCTGAAGAACACGCTAGAGGAAAAATTCCTTTTGATTATCGTCAGCATTTTGTTGTAAGTTTTAATTGTCGTAGTGTGCTACATTTTTTGGATTTACGTTTTAAAAAGAATGCTCAATTAGAAATTAAAAAACTTTGTGAATTAATGTGGCCTCATGTTCAAGATTGGGTTCCGAATATAGCAGAATGGTATGAGAAAAATCGATTAGGTAAAGCTAAGTTAGCACCTTAAGGGGATTTTATAGAACCATTATGGGTTCTATATACTAATACGGTTCAGTTAAGATGAAAACTTATAAGATATGGAACTATTATATAGGCTTTTCCAACTACAAAACTGCTACAAAACTCCTTAATTGAACCGTATTGTTCTATAACCCACGTTCCGCACGTCAAGTTGTAACACTAGAGTATTATAATAATTCGGGGACTTAGTAACTATTTATACTATACGAATTATCTTTATTTAACTTTCTCCTAAGTCAAATTCTCAGGAAAATATTAAGCATAAATACTTAATTAATCGTTTACTTTTATTGACCATTATAATTTTTCCCTGAATTATGACTCCTGAATTATGACTCCTGACTCCTAATTTAATACTACATTTTGAAGTGCGGAATGTAGGCTATAAATATGATTCCTGTTTCTACTTTAGAAATAACAAGTTGTCTACTAGATTAGTAGGATTTTGTAGATTTAGAGAGTTGACATCCTCACCCGGCCTAAAGGCACTGGGTAACAACCGAGCCGTAGCTCCGATGCGGGTTGACGTTTCACGGGCTGCCGCTACTTTGGCAGTAGTCTTACACTTGCCGACCCGTCCGTTTTTTGTCTCGGTATGCCCACCCGCGACTAATATATTTCCTGTGAACTAAAAACCAACAAGGACTAGACCAGTGAAAAAAAATCAACTAAAAAGTCGCCCGCTTATGGGCGAGGCTTTAAACCCAATTTTTCGGTAATTTTTTATTTTGCTAAATAAGCAATTCGATTCAAGAAACGATTCAGTTTTGTTTTCATTAACTTGACTGCTGATTCGGATTCCGTTCTTAGAAACCTACGATAATCTATAGAAATCTCTGATTATCTGTTCTATTCCTGCTTCCTTCTGGCAACGTCGGCGTTATCCAGTCCACAGGCTGTCACGGTCGAACTGACCGCCAT
>JAKQYF010000097.1 GCA_023356535.1 Trichodesmium sp. MAG_R03
CTCTCTATCTGCTGTCAGAATGATTTTCTGACCTTTTAATAATCTTATAACTGGACGAATTACTGCTTTTTGTTCGGTTAAATTACTAGCTCCTTTATGAGTTAAAATTTTCCAATATAATCGTATTGCCCTCTTTTTCCAAGCTAAACTAATCATTAATATATTAGTATTTTGCCACTGAGTTCTATCTAAAATTAATACTAATTCTGAGGAAAAACTAAATAAATTTTCTCTGATTTTTTTAACTAAAGGAAACCAAAATAAAGCCAGGCTTAACTCTTTTAAAGTCAAAAACTTTTGTATATGTTTCCTCTTACTTTCTAATTTTATTGGTAGGGGAAAATAATTACTTAATTTTGATATCTGTACAGTTTTATGTACAGATATTAAGTATAATAATATTTGTAATGTTATTACTTGAGATGGACTCAATTTTTGCTTAATATGGCCTTGATCAAAGCCTAATATATTCACTTTTATTTATTTTTCTTGATAATTACTAACCCTTTTTTATCATATTTTTAACTATTTCCAAAACTTTTTAAATAAATAAATAATCAACTCAGATGGTGGACAAAAGTGAATTGGCGATCGCTACCTCCCAAGCTCAAAATCGCATTCTTTTTTAATTGAATTATTATTCAACTTATTGTCTCAAATAGTTACTGTATCTACCATTAAGCTTACTTGTCACCCCGTGAGCCGGTAGCATCATTTGTGTATAAAATTAAGTCACAATTGGAAGAAACCCTTCTAACTTATGCTTTCTAGCCTCTGCCAAGATCCAGCAAAGTATAAGTATTCAGGTTATTAGCTCCGGCTAAAAATCTCGAACGTCTAAAGGTTGCTGTTACTTATGGTGCTGATGCTGTTTATGTTGGAGGGCAAAAATATGGTCTGCGGACGCGAGCAGATAATTTTTCTAACAGCGATCGCCTGATAGTCTGTAATGATAACTTCTGGCTTCTGAGGCTAATACACTATTTTAAGCTTGACACGCCACTACGCTTATGGCACTGATAACTAATAACTGAATGGATAAAATCTATTATCAAAAACAGATTACTATCCTCTTGTATCATGGGTTTGAGACGGTGCCAGGTATCATTGGAGGTATGAGATCTGTAGAGTTAAGGAAACTCGTGGAAAAAGCATAACCCAAATTTATTCATTAATAACTGATCTGACTATATGTCACAGTCTATAAGTCTTCGAACGAGAGAAGAATTCACTTGAACGCCCATGCCAACACGTTTCCCACAATAAACCCCACCCCCAGACACCACAAAATTTACACCACAAATACCACAAGGGAGGTGTCCTCTATAATGCTGATGACTAAAAGTTAATTCACCATACTCCAACCATCTTCTTCCCTGACGCCATCCTACTTTGTCTCCAAACTTTCTCCACACCTTGTAATCATACTCTTTTGTACCACCAAAACTCTGATAAATTTGCTTTTGTACAGAAAAGCCAAACTTAGTATTACTATATTTTACCCATAGTTTGTCAATCGTGCCTAAATCTTGGCAAGAAAAATTTTTCGCATCGCTATATCTCAAATATCCTTCCGACTCCCTATGCGCCACTTTTAATATTACTCTACCTGTTTCTTTGTCTGCTTCCTTCCAATTTCCGGCCGCCAATAAGTCACGCAGTTTCCTATAGTCAACCCCCCTAGCTGAAGCCAGAGAAATTTCATTTTCTACCTGCCTTTGTTTTTTTGCGATCTGCTCTCGTTCTCGCCGTTCCCCCTGCTGACGCCGCCGTTTTTCCTGCTCTCGTTGCCTCTGTAGTTCAGCCGCCCGTTCTTCTTTAGCTTTCTGTTCTGCCTCTTCAAGTTCCTTTTCTCTTTCAGCTTCTAGCTCTTGCGATCGCCGTTCAGCCTCCTCACGCTTCCGCCGCTCCGCCTCTAGTTGTTCCCGTTGCCGCCGTTCAGCCTCCCGTTCTTCTTTAGCTCTGCGCTCTGCCTCTTCAAGTTCCTTTTCTCTTTCAGCTTCTAGTTCTTGCGATCGCCGTTCAGCCTCCTCACGCTTCCGCCGCTCCGCCTCTAGTTGTTCCCGTTGCCGCCGTTCAGCCTCCTCACGCTTCCGCCGCTCCGCCGCCCGTTGTCGCCGTAACCCAACGTCCCCTTTTCCCCTAGGCGGAGCAGACACAACATCAGGAGTTACCCTCACCAACGCCTTATCAACATCCTCTCGTATCTCCCGCAAAAAAGCCGAAACCAGAACCCCTTCCCCATCTCCATCAAGTTCCATCAACCCCACATGAATACCCATCAAATGCCCCTCCTCATTCAAAACCGGCCCTCCACTCATACCAGGATATACATCCTCACCAGCTTCAGTCGGTTCATAAGCCAAACTATCTCCATCTTTAGCCCGTGGGTTAGTCACCTTCGCCGGAGTAAACTGAAAACCATCCCTATTATCAACACCCGGCCAACCCCCTATATAAACCTGACTATTTTTCTTTAACTCACTCGGCTCCCCTATTTTAGCCACCGTATATTGCCTCCTACTAGCAAAAGCCACCACTGCTAGATCTGCATCTGGGTAAAAGTAAATAACTTCTAGGTGAACTACTTCGGGATCCTCCCCTAGTCTTTTACTGCGACTAATTATCCGATATCCGTAATCTTGGTAGTCGAAAATATGTTTAGCAGTCAGCACATAAGTAAGTATCCCTGTTTCTGCCAATAATAACCCCCGAACCTCCTGGAGTAAAACCACCTCGACTAAGATAACTAGGAGTAACAATTTCTATTGTAATGTTTTCGGCTAACCTATCTAAAGCACTTCTACTTAGAGGAGGACCTGGTTTTCTACTTGCTAAAGCTGCTTGTTCTGGTTGTGATAGTTGTTTGTAATGAAAATGTCTTTGATCATAACTAACTAGAGTGAATGTTATTAGTATAATTGTTAGTTTAAAAATATATTTCATGGTCAATTTTCCGTAAGTGGGAAACTAGTCTATTTTAATATCTAGAGGAAAATAATTCAACAATTTAAATCTGCTGTGTCTGTTCCGACAAGAAATATAATTTATATTATTGTATATCATTTGAGTGAAGTCTATATCTGCTGTGTCTGTTCCGACAAGAAATATAATTTATATTATGTCCGCCAAGAAATTAATGTACATCACACATTCCGCGTATATCATTTCCGCCAAGAAATTAATTTACATCCCACATTCCGCGTACATCATTTCCCCTCAGAAATTAATTTACATCCCGCATTCCGCCTAGAAATAAATCTCAGGGCTCACTGCAGTTGTCATCTTGAAGATGACTGGGGGTAACTTGAATTGGGCGATCGCTACTTGGGAAAAATTATTGAGCAGAAATATCTTGGTGAAGCTTTACACCTAAAACCTAAAACCTAAAACCTAAAACCTAATACCTGCTACTGGCGTGTCAAGCCTTAAATGTTGATTAATTTATTCCTTTTCTTCATGGAAAGTATATTATTTTTGGAACAAATGTTACAGTACAAGTATTACTAAGGAAATTTAAGTTTAGTACTCAATCAAATTATGGAAGACATAAAAGATAAAATTCTCAATATGGTAGCAAATTTTCTCAGCATTTTTGGTCAAAAAGAAGCTTTTATGCTACTACTAGCAATGAATAGAGAGAAAATTTACAATGACTTCTTAAAAGCTGAAGCTGGTTTTAATAGTTATAAGCTAGCTGTTCTAGACAAAGGCATTAAAAATTCTCCCTATCAAAACCAGGTAGAAAATTATCCAGAACATTTAAAAATGCTTTCTAGTTTAGCCATCCCAAGGACCAAACCTTTTCCTGATGTTGGCGAACTTCCAGAAATTGATGAACAAGCACTTAATTTTATTCATCCTGATATTAAAGAAGCTTGTATTTGCATATCTGGTAATGCTGGGGGACTCTTTCAATCTCGTTGGTTAGGTAGAAATTCTCTGGATAAATGTCAGTATTGGAGTTCTACTAAACTCATTGCAATTTTAAATGTAATTTGTTCTCTTGATACTGATATTAATACCTGTCAAATTTTAGGGGATAGCAAAAATATAAGCTTTAATAAAGCTGTAGAAGATGTAATAACTTATGGGAAAAAGGTAGGTAGTTCTAATGCTTTATCTGCAATGTTTAAATGCTTCCAAACTTATGTTGGCTTAGAATTATGGTTGAAGGAAATTACAGGTAATAATTATACAGAATTTCAAGGTTTATATGGTGAAGACCCATTTATTCTGTCTCCTGAAATTGTACAAAATAATCAAGTTTTATTGCGTGCTGTATCAGAGAGTAAAAAGCGAGAAGACCAAAGAGGAGAAAATACTGTTACAAGTTACGACCTAACCAGAATGATGTCAATGGTAGGGTGGTATTATCATTTACCAGAACCAGCTAAACTACCAGGAATGTCTTGGGAAAATTTGCAACCTTTGATTAGAAATGCTGGCAAAGGTACTGCTCGTTATGTGGATGTAGCTCTAGAAAAATTAGGGATTCAAAATAGTCTTAAATTTCCTGTGATTTTATCTAAATTGGGTTTTGGATATAGCAGCAGTCGTCGGCGTACAGAACTTACTTATACTTGTTTTACTCAATTTGAATATCAGAGAAAAGTTAGGTCTATAGCTATGACCTTACGGGGTGCAAGAGCATTAGGAGATTTTGATAGAGAAGCAGTAGAAATAGATGCTCGGATGGCAGCAGAAGTCACAGAAATTCTCAGACTTTTAGTAACAGATAAACTGGGTTAATGAAGTCATAAGGTAAGCAGAAGGCAGAGATCAAGGGACAAGTATATCCGACTACCGACCTTTCCCCTCCACCATCGGGGTTATAGCAAGTTGCATGCAATGTCCCTACCTACTCCCCTACTCCTGAAAAAACTTTTTCATCAAACCCTTACTCCCTAAATTGCCCCATCTCCTCATCTGTCTTTTAAGAGAAGGAAAACTCCCTGCCTACCCCTTCTTTTCGGAAAAATGTCTAATAGAAATTGGGTTTGTATTAGATATCTAACAATACTGACATCTACTCATACAAACCCGGCTTCTGCACCTATCAACCTGTATTTCGCATACCAGCAGCGATGCCATTAAGAGTCAACAAAGCACCACGCAATAACTCACTCTTACTATAACGAGAATGAATGACACCAGGTGTTCTCGTATCATGCTGGCGCAGACGCTTTAGCAAAGCTACCTGTAACATACCTAGAGGAATAATAGTCGCATTCCGCAATTGTACAGAACGTTGTAAGTCTGACTCTCCATCCAAAGGTCGTTGATGACCAGAAATTTGTAGCACTAAATTCCGTGTCAGGCGATACTCAGTAGTAATTTGCTCAAACAACTGTTCAAATCGTTCCCGGTCTTCTGGTTGAGATAACTCTCGCACATAATAATGAGCAATTTCCAAATCTACCTTAGCTAAAGTCATCTCTACCTTAGAAATTACAGTGGTAAAGAAAGGCCACTTCAAATAAAAGTATTGCAACAGTTTCAGGTGTTCTTCTGGTTGTTGTTCCACAAATTCTTGTAAAGCTGTTCCCACCCCATACCAAGCAGGTAAGAGGAAGCGACTTTGAGTCCAACTAAATACCCAAGGAATTGCCCGTAAACCAGAAATTGTTTTCTTCTGATCATTTTTCCGCCGAGCTGGACGGGAACTAATTTGTAGCTGACTAATTTCCTGAATCGGTGTCACTTGATAGAAAAATTCTACTAAATCCTCTTGTTCATAAATCAGATTTCGGTAATGAGTGCGCGATCGCACTGCCAACTCCTCCATAATCTGATTCCAAGTTTCAATTTCATCAAACCCTGTATGTAGCAAACTAGCTTCAATTACTGCAGTAGTAATATTTTCCAAGTTAAACATTGCTAGTTGAGGTAGAGAATATTTAGAGGCTAATACCTCTCCTTGTTCAGTAATCTTAATCCGCCCATTAATACTCTTACCAGGTTGAGCCAAAATAGCTTTATAAGCTGGACCGCCACCACGTCCTACAGAACCACCGCGTCCATGAAAGATGCGCAAGGCAATGCCATATTCCTCACCTATTTTGTGTAAAGCCTTTTGAGCTTTATGAATTTCCCAGTTACTACTTAAGAACCCAGAATCTTTATTACTGTCTGAATAACCCAACATCACTTCTTGCAAATAAGGAGTTTCTAATTCATAATTAATTGGCTCTTTTAGTAATTTATCATACCCTCCAGCAAGTGCAGCACGATATAGGGGCAACTCAAATAAATCGTGCATTACCCGGGGAGCATCTCTCAAATCTTCCACTGTCTCAAACAAAGGGACCACGAGAATGCTACTCACACCAGTTCCGGGATCATAAAGTCCTGCTTCTTGAGCTAACAACAATACTTCTAATATATCGCTAACATCTCTACTCATACTAATAATATAGGTTTGGCAAATTTCTTGGCCAAACTCTATTTGCATTTGTCGCAGCATTCGGAAAGTGTTAATGATTTCGCAGGTTTTCTCAGAAAAAGGTAACTCTGTGGGAATTAAGGGGCGACGAGTAGGCAACTCTGTTGACAACCACTTAGTCCGCTCTGCTTCCGACATTTCTATATAAGGTTGAGGCAGAATTTGTAAATATTCGGTAATCTCCTGGATCGCTGCTTCATGGACAGAAGACTCCTGACGAATATCTAGTCGTGCTAAATTAAAACCAAAAATTTCTACCTGAGAGATCAGATCTTCCAAGTCGCTACAGCTAATACCAGTTTCTTCGAGATTTCGTTGAATTAGTTGTAATTCAGCAAGAAAATCAGCACTAGACTGATAGATCCCTGTTGTTTCTCGACGTTGAGAGAGAATTTCTTTTTGTCTTTGAATTTCATCACCATTATATAAACGCCAGTTGCGATCACGAGTATTTTCTAAACGCTTTTTTACATAACACAACTTCAAGCGATAAGGTTCTTGGCGATAGCGAATTGCCCATTGATCGTATACCTCAGACATCTTTATATGGTCACGGTCTAGAGAATCTAACAATTCTGGTAACACATCACTCCAATGTAGAGATAAACTCAAAAGTTCCTTGAGGCGATCAACAGCATTAATATACTTTTCTAATACGATCTGACGTTGATAGCAGGCTGTTTGCCAAGTCACCACTGGTGTGCAAAAAGGATTTCCATCACGGTCAGCTCCTACCCAGGAACCAAACTTACAAAAATTGTAACTTGGTGGTTTCAGATAAGGAAAAGAATTATGTAAGGCTTGCTTAAACCTACGATAGAGTTGGGGAGTAGCATCAAATAAAACTTCGTTAAAATAATGAAGAGTAGTTTCTACTTCATCTAAGACACTAGGTTTAAATTGATGTAGTTCATCTGTACGCCACCACAAAAAAATTTCTTCTGCTAACTGTTTTTTGAAAGATTCCGTTTTCCAGGATGAAACTAAAGCATTTTCTTGTTTTCCATCTATGTGTGATACTAAAAAGCTTTCATCTACTTGATCAAGCTGTTCAAGAATTTTGGCAATGCGTCTCTGTTTTGTTCTAATTGTACTACGAACAATTTCTGTTGGGTGTGCTGTAAATACTAAACGGATGTCTAAGTTGTCAATTAATCGTTGAATTAACTGTGATGGTACATTGAGAGTTTGCAGGAGGGGAAATAAATAATGAAATGTACCCTCTCCTTCGGGTTGAGTTTTGTTAAGCACTGGCACATTCTCAACCTGCAGCGAAGAGGTGTCACTATCTTTGGCTATATCATCTTGAAAGATTAGTTTTCCTGGACTGTTGTTGTTAGAGTAAGCTAGTTGTTGAATTCTTTGTTCATAATGTTGTTCCACAATATTGATTAACTGAAAATATAAGGCAAAAGCTCGAGCAGCCCGAATTGCATCTTTTAGTTCTAGTTGTTCAATCAGTTTTTCAATTTCTGAACCTAGAAAGTTAGGAGCTTGTCCTTCTGGAGAATGAACTGAGCGCATCTTCTGGAGTATATCCACCAATTCTTGGCCACACTCTTGTATTAGTACTGACTCCCATAAATTTTCAACTATTTTGATTCGATTATGCAGAAACAGATCTGAAGTTGTCATTTTACCATTTTTGAATCCTGGTTCTAGGTTTAGTTCTTCTGACTGTAGTAGTGAACTCATATTGACTGTTTCTCCTTAATTGATAATATCAACAATAAATGTATTTTTTGATACTTTTATTTCTATTAGATTGGATTTAATAGTATCAATGTCTGAAATTGACATCCTCCCAATGCTGCTCTTACGAGACAGGGCGGGATTCCCTAGCATTGCTGTTAGGGGCTTTCTGCTTCTAAGCACCTGTATATGCAAGATTTACTCTCTTCGGGTCAAAAGGCCGCGACCCAGACTGATACTGCTCCTCCCGCAGCCAAAATGTTTATACTTGCGTTGATGTCCCGATCATGGTGACTATCACATTGAGGACAATCCCATTCTCTAATATTTAGAGGTAATTTTTCTACTACATGACCACAATTAGAACAACCCTTAGAACTGGGGAAATATCTATCAATTTTTATTAATTCCCGTCCATACCACCCAGCTTTGCACCCTAATTGCCTGACTATTTATCCCCAGTTAGCATCACTGATAGCCCTTGCTAACAAGTAATTCTTGACCATCTTACCCCCAGCTAAATCCTCAATTACTATTGTTTGGTTTTCTCTTATTAATTGAGTAGTTAGCTTGTGAGTATAGTCTAGTCTTGAATCTTTAATCAAGGTGTGTATCCTAGCTACTTTGAGTCGAGTTTTCTGATAATTATTAGACCCTTTGGTTTTTCTGCTCAGAGACTTCTGAATCATACCTCAGTTTTTTGTGTAACTTCTGAAGATTCTTTGGGTTGGCCACTTTTTCTCCATCCCTGGTAGTTAGTAACCAGGCAGGTGCCCAAGTCAATGCCCACTTGTTTCTTAGTCGGATTGAGTCTCAAATCTCTAGTATCATCAAATATCAGAGATACAGACCATCTGCCAGAAGGCTCAAGTTTAATTGTGATTGTAGTTGGTACACAACCTGCTGGTAGTTGTCTACTCCATCTAATAGGTAATGGTTCTGCACATTTAGCTAGATATACTTGAGCATCTTTCCACAGATATGCTGCCTTCGTAAACTCAGCACTACCACCGTTGCGCAATTTCAAGAAGGAACGGATATTTAGTCCGTCCGCTCAAAAAGTTGGTGAAAGCAGTTTGTAAATGTCTTAAGCCTTGTTGGAGTGGTACACTACTTACTTTACTGGTGAAAATCGTTCATCTTCCTGTTTTTTCCAATTCGTCAGCATAGCTGAGGCTTGTTTGTAGCCCACTCGTTCTTGGTGTTCATACCAAGCTTGAGTTCTGGCAGCTAAGGCAAAGTTGTAGACGTAACGAAACAGCCCAAAGTTCTCCTCAGTAGATTAACAGTGCTGAGGAGTTAGGTAAAATCTAAATTTGTACGCTTTTTCAACCATCTACTGCCTACTTTTCAACAAATACAATTCTAACAGATTATTTGTAAAATCGTAAGATTGATTGGCATTCATCCCGACACTCCCCTACAGGAGAGCACGGGTCTTCTGCCAACATTTAAACAAGCTCTTCAGTATTTAATATATATTCAAATTTTTGTCAAAGGCAATAGACAATAAGCAACAATTGACAGGAAAAATAAAATCTAAATAATTTTCATCTTAGCCTGTACTAATAGGGTTGTTATTTACCTTCTTTACAGAGGTTTTTATCTTACATTCCGCAGGTCAAAACGCAGTATATCAGACTGGCTATTGAAACCCTTGTCTGATAAGAACTATGAAGTTTGTAAGTAAAAATACATATGACAAAAAATCTTGATAGTAATTAGTAATAACAGAGGCTGTAATCCACCTTCTTCCTTAAAAATACCTTTGTAGTATATTTGAATTGCGGAATGTTGGTTTCATCATTCGTAGACTACAGGAACGTCCCTACAAGGTTTTGGTTGTGACGATGTGGTTGATAAATCTAAAAAACTCTGCTGTAATAGTGTCATGATACTCTGGTGTTCATCGTGTTCAACAAGATAATAATTATTGTGATTTGCTTCAGCTCAAAAAAAAATTAGCCTTGAGCAAGATTTAAGATTAAATAAAATTACAAGTTTGATGGATTCTGGGGAAAATTTAGGATTGGTAGACGATCGCCACGAAATATTTCCTCACTATATAGGCCAATTTCTGATAATAACTCATTAATGGCTTGATTGCCCAACAGACCTATTAAAACTGGACCAGTGGCCAAGCAGAGGACAAGATCGGAAGAAATTTTCCAACTGGGAGTTGTAATTTTGGGATTTTCAGACAATTTTTCTCGAAAGGATTGCATGGATATTATCTCACTAAGTTGGTGACATAGTTTTTTACCTGAATTTAATTATTTTAGCTAAATTGTCTAGAAGTTTCACAACAGAATTTCAATTTGGTTATGATTTACGCAGAAACCGGGTTAGTATATAATACGCTATAGTGACAATCGCTATTATTAATCACCTACGATTATTATGTTTGATGGTGTTGCTGACTGAATAGTTTAGATGGAAGATAGGGCCTATTATCTCAGGCAAAGTAAAATAACTGGAGAGTACAAAGCTTTTCTAAAAAACGATTTGCTAAACTCAGCTGAAAGTATTACAGGAATTGCTTGAAAGCATCTACATTTCTTTGGAAAAAGTTTCTCATCTGGAGATTGCTGAAAGCCTTAGCTAGCAATAGTTATTCCCAGAACTTCGGACTGTTTAGTCAAATAAATTAACCAAAAAAATTGAATACCAGGAAGGAAATTAATAGTATAGCACTACAAAAATTTGTTTCGGAAAAAGCCTTTTTAATGAATTTCTAAATATCCACAAATATCTGAAGATTTAATGGTATTTCTTGATAAAATTTTATGATTCCTGTTTTAATTATTTCTGAGCTTGTGTACTTTTAGTTTGACCTTTTGTAGATTGTTGTGTTGCTCCTTTAGTGATACTTTTTTCATCTGTGGATGATTTTGGTGGTAGTGGAGTAGAGTTTTGAACCTTAGGTCTATGAGGACGAAATAAAACTCCCTCATTAGATTGTTCGAGTACCAACATTGGTACCGGTTTTGCTTTTTGATCCCAATCAATACGTACAATCCGACCCTGAATAGTAGGAGTCCAATTATTATGGTCATTACTAGGACTAAGATAGGTTTCTAAACAATCAATCATTTGATTAATCGTTTGAGAAGTTGCCTGAGTTGGTAACTTTGTCAGTTGGATTGATACCCGAAATAATACTCTTTTTCTCAGGTTTTTACCCATTTCTCCAGTCTCATATTCTACCTCGAATACTGAATCAATTTTTCGCCCACCCGGATTTCCTTTATCTCCAGCTACAGCTGGAGTAGGGCGCAGTGCCATACTAATTTGCTGTTTGACTTTTACCTTGATTTGGTTGACAATTCCAAAGTGGAAAACTTCCTCTTCCATTCGCATTCTTAAGTAATCTAAGTTAAATTCCCGAGAATGAATTAGGTCAGGATTTTTTTCCATTTGAGCGATGGTTGCTAAAGCTAATTTATACTTTTGCTGGAGGTCTTTATTTCTAAATGCCTCTAAATTAAGTTTCTTATTCAATTGTTTGATTTTTCTTTGGTGAAATATACCCAAAACAATGAGCAATATTAATAGTAATCCAGATATACTCATCCAAATAGATTCTCCTTTTAGTAAATTTGGTTTTGGAGCTGGAGAAGCTTGGGCTAACTTTGATTCCACGAGAATAATAGGTGTTAACATGGGTTCTATAGAAAATTTAACAATAAATTTACAGGAGTTTAAGTTTAAAAATTAGAGAGTTAATGTTTTCAAAATCAATACCTAATAGTTATACTTGTAGGTAATTCAGGCTATTGATTGGCCTAAAAATTAAGCACCTACGCGCAATGATTTACACAAGGGATGCTTACACAGTAAGGATTTTAGCTTCGCTCAATGTGTAATTTTTTTTGTTTACCTGCTGATAAGTTGGTTGAAAATAACTATTAGCTAAGGTACAACATATATTCTCAGATGAATTGCCTTGATGGTCTGTCATCTTAATTCATAATAGTGTAATCCTTGCGTAAATCTTGTAGTATCATCCAAATTAATCGCCTGAATTAAGTTAGAAACTTAGTTAATCAAAACATAAAGACTACTAAAGCTTTCATAGCTCATAACTTAATAGCTATGACATAATCTAGACCTCCATTAATTTCAGAATAAAAATTTAGCTCACATATGTTCAATCTTTAAGCTACTATCTATAAAATTTATAAATCTACTTCTTAATATAAGTTCAAAGAAATATACAAATTGTAAAACGAAACGTCTCAAAAAATATATATCTATACTAATCTATACTAAATAAAATCTAGTCAAGCTTTATTGATTATTACTTTATCTAAACTAAATCTCCGAAATAATTCCTATTTCTAATTGTGGCCTACAAACCTCTCCATCATAAATATCGTCCTCAGACTTTTGCAGACTTAGTGGGTCAAGATGTGATTGCCCACACTCTCACTAATGCCATCTGTGCCCAACGCATCGCCCCAGCATATCTATTCACAGGACCCAGAGGCACAGGCAAAACCTCTAGTGCTCGGGTTTTTGCCAAATCTCTCAATTGTCTTTCCCATGATCACCCAACACCAAGTCCTTGTGGCACTTGTGATGTTTGTGTAGGAATTGCCAAAGGCTTAACTTTGGATGTTATAGAAATTGATGCTGCCAGCAATACTGGTGTAGACAACATAAGGGAATTAATTGAAAGATCCCAATTTGTACCTGTGCAGTGTCGCTATAAAGTATATGTGATAGATGAAGTTCATATGTTGTCTGTGTCTGCCTTCAATGCTCTACTCAAAACTTTGGAGGAACCACCAGACAGAGTAGTATTTATCCTGGCAACTACAGATCCTCAGAGAGTCTTAGCAACTATTATCTCCCGTTGTCAACGTTTTGACTTTCGCAGAATTCCTTTGGAAGCAATGATCAAGCACTTACATTATATTGCTACTGAGGAAAAAATTGATATTACAACTGAAGCAATACAGATGATAGCTCAAATTGCTCAGGGTGGGTTAAGAGATGCAGAGAGTTTGCTAGATCAGTTGAGTTTGTTGGTAGGAGAAATTACAGTTGAACGAGTTTGGGATCTGGTAGGGGCTGTGCCGGAAAGAGATTTAATGGTACTATTAGAAGCGATCGCCTCTGATGATTCCACGAAAGTATTGAAGTGTACGCGTCAAATTATGGATCGGGGTAGGGAACCAATTATTGTATTGGAAAATTTGGCGGCATTTTACCGAGATTTATTGATAGCCAAAACAGCTCCAACTAGTGGAAATTTAGTGATGTTGACAAAACCTACTTGGGAACAACTTTGTCAATTTTCCCAAGACTGGGAGATCGGAACTATTTTAGCTGGTCAAAAACATTTACAAACATCGGAAGTACAAATTAAAAATACTACTCAACCTCGTTTATGGCTAGAGGTAACTTTATTAGGATTATTGCCTTCTGCACTATCGAAAGTTCAACAGTTTGAAAAACCAGAAACTAGAGAAATAAATCACAATATTAAAACTACTCCTCAAAATTCACCACAACCATCGACAAGACAACCTATTTCTGCACAACCAAAACAGCAAGTATCAGAGGCAAAAGAAGTTCCTCCTACTTCTAAAAATGAGGAAATTTTTACTCCTTCAACTAATTATAAAGTCAAAAATAATCAGCCAGATTCATTAGAAACGTTTAATATTGAGAGGGAATCAGAATTAAATGATATTTGGCGAAGAGTTCTTGGGGAAGTTAAACCGAGTACACAAGCTTTATTAAATCAACAGGTCATATTATTAGAGTGTAATAATC
This sequence comes from Trichodesmium sp. MAG_R03, assembly GCA_023356535.1. Taxonomy (GTDB): domain Bacteria; phylum Cyanobacteriota; class Cyanobacteriia; order Cyanobacteriales; family Microcoleaceae; genus Trichodesmium. Next base: position 13,922 of record JAKQYF010000097.1, read on the forward strand.
AACTGGCGCGTATTGGTATTAGCTCTAAAAATTTACAGAAAATAATTGTTTCTAAAATTCCTAATATTGAAGCTGCATTTGAGAAAATTTTTCACAGTTCAGTAAAAGTTAAAGTAGAGATAATAAACAATCAAAAAAAACAGCATGGTTTTAGTGAAAATAGTGATCCAAATCATAATCGCAAAGAAAGCTTAAACAGTAACAATGAACAAAAGCAAAAAACTTCTAATTATAATGATAAAATTGCAGAAGATGAACCAAACAATTCCCCAACATCCTATCCAATAAACTCCCATAAAGAAAACAAAATTATCCCAGATTTTGACATTTCTAAACCACAGTTAAATGATGTCTTGGAAAAGGAAAAATCTCTTGAAATAGAAGGACAGGCTTTAGCGATCGCTACTCGTCGCATAGTTAATTTTTTTCAGGGAGAAATAGTAAAAGATCAAACTGATAAAACTGATTTACCTGGAAAGTCTGAGCCTGATAATTTATCTATTGATTTTCAGAATCAAAAGTATGAAAATAGTAATGTTGGTATAGATGAACCAGAAGAAAATGAAGAGGTTGAGTTGGATGCTAGTATTGATTTTTAATCTGATTCTCCTCCATTAAATTAAGACTCAATTTGTTAGTGGAGAAATTTTTGTCTTGTAGCCCACATTCGGCAGGTCAATTTGTAGCTTTCAAAAAAGTAGACAACAAAAATAATTGCTATTTAGTCTTTTAATTATCTGGACTTATGGAAAAAATAGGTCAAAAAACAAGCCAAAAACTTATACAGAAAGTCCAGTTATACCGATCGACAGGTACTTATGCCAAGATATGAATTGTAGTAATTATATTTGGAATAATGACGACATTATATACCATATAATAAGCTTTTTTGAATTCAAAAAGGGAAAAACATATCCGAATACCCCCATTTACCCTCCACGGTCAGGGTTAAGGGTTACAGCACATTCCCTTACACCTTACAAAGGTATGTTTTTTATAATTATGCGGTTGAATCTGGGGAATGGGGAGAGAGAGGGAAGTATGAGAGGAATTTTGACCAATCTTTTGTATAAAAAAGTACAATTTTCTTGAGATTTTATACTGAATAAAAGTAGTTACTCACCCCTTTGTTAAAAACATACCCCTGTGACGGTTACATTCCCCTAATCTTTTTCGTGTCAGACTTTTAACTCTTCTTGGAGGCTAATTCCTCCTTCTAGCTGATAGCTGAATGTTTACAGCAGATTTGATATAATTGTTACAGCGTAAGTCCTAAACATACTTAATTTTTAGAGATGTTTAATACATTCACTCATTTCTGCTTCTAATATTTCCAATAAAGAATCAACATTCTGACCTAATTGTTCAAAACAATTAGGTGGAGATATTTCCGGCTGAAAGTAAATCAATTTAATTTGACCATCACCAATAGCAATCATTAAGACTTCTAGTTTTGGCTTATAACCATCTATCAAACCTAAAATTTCCTGAATTTTACCATCAACATTATAGTTAAATTTTTCTATAGCTGCTTTTGCACAATATACAAATTTTGGTTTTCCTTTAAAATCAATTCCAATTGTTTCATCAGTTTCTCCCTTTTCTAAATTTAATCCCCATGCTAAAGCAGCTAATTCTTTTTGATTAGCTTTCACAAACTTATCTAACTGATGTTGCCAATTACTTTGATCTTTATTTAGTGGATTGGTATTTAATCTATTCATAGTTTAAATGTGAAGTTCAAAATTTTAATTCTTACAATTCTATTTGGTTAGCTATATAACATAGAAGAAAGATCAGATAGTCTCAATACTATACATAATCAATAAGAAAATTTAATTAACGTTAATTTTTGCTCCATTACTATCAGATATATATAAATTACTTTTCCAATAAAAATTCATAGTCAAAAGACTTTATATCAAATATCTACTTCTTATTTCTTACTTCTTCCTAACTTCAAACCAGATTGTACCTGCCATAAACTAGCATAAATTCCTAATTTTTCTAATAGTTCCTCATGACGACCAAATTCTATTATTTTACCATATTCTATAACATAAATACAATCGGCATTTCTGATAGTTGAAAGACGGTGAGCAATAGCAATAGTTGTCCGATTTTGAGTAATTTTTTCTAAAGATTTTTGAATCGCTGCTTCAGTTTCATTATCCACTGCTGAAGTTGCCTCATCGAGTATCAGAATAGGAGGATTTTTTAACACTACCCTAGCAATAGCAATTCGTTGTTTTTGACCTCCTGATAATTTCTGTCCTCTTTCCCCAACAATAGTATCGTAACCCTGGGGTAACTTATTAATAAAATCATCTGCTTCAGCAATTTTTGCTGCTGCAATAATCTCTGACAAAGTTGCATCAAAACTCCCATAACTAATATTTTCTGCCACAGTTCCATGAAATAGAAATATATCCTGACTTACTAAACCTATTGCACGTCGTAAATCTTGTAAATTAATTTGATTTATTTCAATTCCATCAAGAGTTATTTTGCCGGATTGAAATTCATAAAACCTCAACAATAACTTAACTATGGTACTTTTTCCAGAACCTGTTGAACCGACAATTCCAATAGTTTTTCCTGCTGGAATTTTCAGGGAAATATTTTGTAAAACTGGAAAATTTTTCTGATAGGCAAAAGTAACATTTTCTAACTCTAATTTTCCCTTAACCGATTCAATAGATAAAGGTTTATCTCCCAGATGAATAGTAATTGGAGTATCCAGTAAATTCATCACCCGATTTGTAGAAGCCATACTTCTTTGATATAAATCAAGAGTTTGTCCTAAACGAGTTAAAGGCCATAATAATCGTTGAGTTAGAAATACCATCGTACTATAAGTACCTATAGCTAATCTACCAGCAATTGCTTCTAATCCCCCTAATAATAACGTTGCCACAAAACCGATAAGAATTAGAATTCTAATCAAAGGTACAAAAGCAGCAGAAAAAGTACTCGCCTTTGTATTTTTGATTTTATAAGCATCACTTTCTCTCGTAATTCTTCCTACTTCATAAGTTTCCGCTGTGAAGCTTTTTATTGTGGTAATTCCTGAGAGATTATTAGATAATTGCCCACTTAATACACTAACTGTTTCTCGAACTTCAGCATAACGAGGAGCCAGAAATTTTTGAAACCAAATTGAACCCCAAATAATTAACGGCATAGGTAACACTGCCCACCAAGCAATGCTAGGAGCTAAAATAAAAAAAGCACTACCAATAATTATGACTGTTACTGTGACTTGAATTATTTCATTTGCCCCTACGTCTAAAAATCTTTCTAACTGGTTAATATCATCATTTAAAATTGCCATTAAATTGCCTGTACTGCTTTCTTCAAAATAGGCTAATTCTAAGTCTTGTAAATGACTGTAAGTTTCAATGCGTAAATCATGCTGAATATTCTGAGATAAATTTCGCCAAAGTCGTTGATAAGCATATTCAAAAATTGATTCTAATCCCCATATAATTAAGCTAAAAAATGTTAAAACTAGTAGTTGTCCAAAAGCATCTTTAATTCCCCATTGAGCAATTAGAGAATCTTCTTTTTTGACGACAACATCCACTGCCGCACCGATTAAAACTGGAGGTGCTAGGTCAAAAATTTTATTTAAAATTGAACAGATAACTGCTTGCCAAATTTGATTTTTATAACTATTTCCATAGTTCAGTAAGCGCAGAAAAGGATATTTTGGTTGAAATGTTTTTTTTGACAATGTAATCTCCAGATAAAATTTTTATAAAAATATTCTAAATATTCTAACATAGTTCTTAATATAGTTCTTAATATAGTTCTTAATATAGCAATATTATCTGATTCGTAAGAGAAATAGGCTGTTTTCAGGTAGAAGGTAGAAAAACTTATCATGAAGGAAAAGGAGTGGGAACTATTTTTTCAGAAGGTATGTGATTTTACATAATGATTTAGGATGGCTGTAGCACTATAGAAAGTGTTAGAACATTAATAAAATTAAAATTATTTATAATGAATAGTTTTGACTTGAACTGATAATTTAAAGTTACAATGGATTCGACCTTGGTGAGGTACATCTATGAAGGGCATCTTGCCCGCACTGGGAACATTTAATTTTTAATATCTGTACTTTATATACTTGGAATTTACTTTATAAGTATAATAGATATCTCAAGATAACTATTCTATCTCTAATCATAAAAAATCCTCAAATATAGAAAAATTATGAAAAATAATGAAACTATTATTCTGGTTCCCTATGTCTATGCTAAAATTTATGGTTCTTAACTTATTGCTAACTATATTGAGAAAAACTTAATTTCCTATCCTGGCAATATTCAGAGATAACTTTTGATTTTTAACTTTTAACTTTTAACTTTTGAATTGTTTATAGCACTATAGTAAGTTAATTCTAGAATAAAAATTATGGGCAATACTATTGTTTTACTTGCTTATGACAGTAAAAAAAATAACTTAGTTGAATTTGTCAAGAAACATAAGACTGTACTATCTCGCTATGAATTAGTAGCGACAGAAAATACTGCCCAATATATTTTACAAGAAATAAATATAGCAATAAATTCTGTCTTAGCAGGTCCCTTGGGAGGAGATGCTCAATTAGCTGTAGAAGTAACTACGGGTAATGTAGTTGCTGTTATTTGTTTGGTAGACTACCTATTTTCTCAATCTTATGAACCTGATATCCAATTATT
>JAKQYF010000098.1 GCA_023356535.1 Trichodesmium sp. MAG_R03
AATATCACAACTGCTCAACTGCTTACGTCAATATCGCTGTTTGATTATTTTTGATGACCTACAAATTCTGTTTTGTAGTGGAAAAATTGCCGGTCAATATCAAACTGAATATGAAAATTATCAGATCTTTTTTCAGCTTATTGCCGAAATTAATCATCAAAGTTGCTTAAGATTAAATAGTAGGGAAAAACCTCTAGAAATAGCTCAACTAGAAACAAACAATAATTATGTGCGATCGCTAATTTTAAGTAACTTAGGATTAGCAGCAAAACAAATTCTGCAAAACCAGAAATTATCAAACGAAGAAACTTGGGAAGATTTAATTAATATCTATCAAGGTAACCCTCGTTGGATAGAATTTACTAGTACCATAATTAAAGAATTATTTGACAATAGCGTTGCTAAATTTTTGCAATGGGAAAAAGTGATTTTAAGTGAGTCTTTAGTAATAGAATTAGATAAATTTTTTCAACGAATAACTCAGAATGAAAAGCAAATAATAATTCAACTTGCTCAAGCAAATAAACCAGTTACTTTGCATCAAATTAACAAAGTTTTGGAGTTATCAACATCAGACTTCTTGAATGCGATACAGTCACTAAAAAGACGATTATTATTAGATATAAAACAAGAAGATAAGACAACTTATTTTAGTTTAAATCTAGTCTGGAAAAAGTATGTTCAAAATCAATATACTTAAATTGATATTTTCTTTAAAGCAGTAATAATTTGCTCGTTTGCTTCGGGAAAAGTAAATCCATCTATCTCATCTAATATTACCCATCTAAACTCATCACATTCTATAGCTTTTGGTATTCCACGCAAGTAACGACAATGATATACATGAAGCGTGACTCTAATTTCAGAATAATTATACTCTATTGTAATTAAATGCTTTTCTACTGCAACCTCAATTCCCAACTCCTCTAAAACTTCCCTTTTAATACAATCTTCTATTGTTTCATCAGCTTCTTTTTTACCTCCAGGAAATTCCCATAAACTAGCATTGGTACCTCTTGATCTTCGTTTATCAATTAAGATTTTTCCTGTTTCATCCCAGATCACAGCAACGCCAATTAACTTATTAGGTAATACCATATTAATTCTCTACTTCCAATAAAAAACCCTTGGTCTAACAACCAAGGGAAGGATTAAAAATTAGTTAATTAATCCTCATTATTAAACATTTGATTTACTGTGAAAGACTGTTCAAATGTCATTCTTTGTTCAGCATTTCTCAGAAAATAGCCACTCATCATTGCTGAAGCTAATAACTTGCCTAAATTTTCTCTGCTAGTTGTGATGTTTACATTAAATTGTTCTGAGGGGATATTACCTAAGAGTCCAATAATATTTCGCTCCATCACCTGAAAAACTTCTTGGGAAGTTGGTTTTGATAAGTGGGAAACTATATCTGGACTCATAGATTGAACATATTGCCAAAGTAAATTGACTTCTTCTGAACTTTCTTCAAACAAACCTGAACCATAATTATTTCTATTGGTCACTTTCTACCTCCATTTCAGAAACTTTTTTTGACAACCATGGTTGATGAACTTCACCAACCATCTCTGTTATAACTATTAATATTTTTTGATTTCCTCATACTAATTTAGCAGCTTGATATCCTCCCAATATTGTAATTTACGGATAATGAATGATTCTTAAGAGGAGTAATAGTTGGGAAAAAATTTTAATAAACTCTTTCAAAGCTAATAATATATTATTATGTAGCTTGAAAAAAATTCATCGAAAGCTCCATGGATTCTTTGACAAAAACTATTAAGTTAAGTACAATCTCATAGAGTCAGTAACTTGTTTAACAAGGAAACACTCCTGCCCGACCAAGGACGAAAATTTATCTTTGGATAAATGGTCGTAAGTCAAGGGAAGTTAAAAATGGACTGTAAGACGCCACAGTGAGGGTTAGAGTAGGCTATAAGCCTCCAAACTGTTAAAACTATGGGTCTTGTTGTTTAAAAACAAGACTTTGCAGCTCATCTACCATCGCTTTAAATGGTGATACTATACAGATTCAAGGTACATAGCTTTGAATAAGTTAAATGTTGCACTTACAACGGGCAATTTCTTTTTCATAGCAGATGTTTCCTGAAGTTACTTCCAGCATGGTGCTAGGATTTCTCCAGAGTACATAGACCTAATATATACCTCCTATAGACATTGCTAGTCCAAGAGCCAAAATATTTGGTTGTGAATCTTATTACTTTGAGCTCAAATAAGTAGGTGGGCATAAAAAAGCTTAACTATATTAAGAGTTATATGCTAATTCCCAGCTCCTCCAAACAGTTGAGTTCAGGTTTCTTTATATTTTGTTAAATAGTAACAAAATTCAACACCAACTGACTTATGGGCCTATACATACCAGTTATCTTTGTTCTTGTCTGAGTCTACCTATTTTTCTTCACCGTTGTTTTACCAGTACTTTGAGATTTTTAACACCGAAAATGTCTTTAAACCCAGTATTAGCAAGTGAAATGCCCGCAATGGCTAAAAATAGTTGAAACCTAAACAGATCAAGAAAACAGCTAATTTAATGTAAAAATACAATTCTATAAAGTTTTGACCTTATTTTTAACCTATTTTTTCCTAAAGTCCTGTTATTGTAAAATAAACTTTGGTTTTAGACCTAAGGTAAATACTGCAAAAACCTATATTATTTATCCTAACTAGCTAAATAATCATTCATATCTTTTTTTCTATTACGAAGTTTACTTAAAGCTTCCCGTTCTATCTGCCGTACTCTTTCACGACTAATATTTAGGTGGGCACCAATTTTCGATAGAGTCATACTTTGGCCATCTTCTAAGCCAAATCTTAAGGCCAAAACTTGTTGTTGTTGAGGGGTAAGGTCAGCCATGATTGATTCTAAATCAGTTCGCATGGAAGATTGGAGAGCATAATCTTCTGGAGAAGCTCCTGTATCTTCTAGTAAGTCTCCTAACTCTGTGTCTTGATTATCTCCCACTCGCAAATCGAGAGATAAAGGTAAGCGAGTCCTTTCTAAACATTCGCGAATTTGTTTTGGAGTTAAGCCTAGTTCTTCTGCTATTTCACCAGTAGTAGCCGAACGCCCTAGTTGTTGAGTTAGTTGGCGCTGGATTTTTTTGATCTTGTTCAGCTTTTCTGTAATATGGATAGGTAAACGAATTGTGCGGCCTTTTTCTGCTATTGCTCTGGTTATAGCCTGACGAATCCACCAATAAGCATAAGTGGAAAATCTATAACCCTTGGTAGGATCAAACTTTTCCACCCCTCGCTGCATACCAATAGTACCTTCTTGAATTAAATCAAGCAAATCTACATTTCGCTTGATATACTTTTTAGCAACAGATACTACCAAACGTAAATTGGCTTCTACCATTTTCTGCTTCGCTCTTTCACCTTCCCTAATAATTTGCTGCAATTCAGACTTTGATAGCTCCTTGGCCTCTGCCCATTCTACTAATGTTGGTTCACGGCCTAACGCTTCTACTAAATTTTGGTTAACTTCCTGCAAATTCATTAAGCGTTGCACTTGTTTTCCGTAAAGAATTTCTTCTTCGTGGCTTAATAGAGGAACACGACCAATTTCCCTTAGATAAGTGCGTACAGAGTCTATGTCTGAGGTTTTACCAATTTTCATAATCTTCCTCCCGCTAGATAACTCTACTTTAAGCTATCAAGAAAAGCGGGCGGGTATTACGCTTTTCTTAAATTTTGCTTAAAAAATTTTTGCTATGAGCATTTATGATGAATTTGGCCTATAGAAAGTCTTAATTGTAGATTTGAGATTTTTTATATATGAGCAAAGAGTCCAAAATATAACTTTTTTGGCTTGATCATAAACATTTGTAGACTGTGGGCCATAACAGAAGTTTGACTATTTTATAATTTAGATTTAGTACAAAGCTCTTGTAAGATAGGTCAAAAATAGACTTTCTGATCACCTGATATGATTTTTGTGGCCTTTACATAAATAAATACTATGTTAAGAATATTAACATTTAGAAGAGTAAATAGCTATACCTAAAATAATTGATTTTTTTATATCAACAAGTTTAATTATTTATATGAGACTAGTAATAAATCCTGAAAAAAATTGCATCCTACACAACAAAATCACAAAAATATTTCAAAAATAATTGATTTTTGACTTAGGTCAGCCATGATCTCAAATCTAATCTGGGTTAAAAACATACTTGTCCTATAGCCTTATCCTTGATTTAGGGAAGGCTGTAACTAGAAAAAATACTCTGAACTAAACTTTACCGAAAAATTGGGTTTAAAGCCTCGCCCATAAGCGGGAGACTTTTTAAAGGAAACACATCTATCACTAATGAATGAGTTCTTGACTTACACTTCTATTGAGCAGTATAATTTTCTTCTGACTTTTGAGTTTTGAGTGCTGAATTATGGTTGTTTTAATAATTCAGCTCGGATACAGCCTTTTTCCCATTTCCAGTTAGGTAAAGATTTTTGAGGAATAAAAATTGCCCAAATTGAACCTTCTGGACTTTTATAAAAGCCTGTAATCTCAGCTTCTACCATGTTATTCCAGGGTGCTGATACTAAAATTTTATCTCCCGAGTTAAAAACTTTTCCGTGAGCATTGGTCGCTTGTTTAATAGATTCTTTTAATTTTGGTTTGCTTGGTTTTCTAGATCTTTGTAGTTGACTTGGTTGATTTATATCTTCTATTTTTGATGAAGTTTTTTTTACTAGAGCAGATTTTTCTGGTTTGGACTCTATTTTTTTGCGCGGTCTCTCCTGATGAGAATTAGATTCAATTGTCTGTTTTGGCCTAATAGGTCTGTTGATTGCTATTATTTCGTGACTCATCCACTTAACTCCCTATACCTGATTTTAGTTATCTTTACTATATATAGCAATCCTAAATAGGTTGTGGCAATTCAAAAAGTAGTAATAAACTCTGAAACTCTTGCCTATTAAATATTTCCTATTTCCTATTCCCAAAAAGCCCTAAGATTTTGGGCACAAATAAAATAGGATTGCTTAATGATAGCACTACTGAAATTTGGCTTTTGTGTTTGGCAACCTAAATCATTACTTAAGTTTTCCACATTATTTATTAGAAGAAATTTATCTTCTCTATCTTCTCGAATAATATATTCTCTAGAATTAATTATTAAGGGCTATTTAAAAATTCTAATCTTCACTAGTTAAATCAGGAAATTTTGTTGCTTAAAATGTAAGTATTCAGTGATCCGCTATATTCTGGGCAAAAGCACAAATCTTTTCCCAAAATTGACTACTAATTTTGGATAATGAAAACCTCGGGGTTGGAACTATATCCATCATTTTATTTTCCTTTATATTCCCCAAACTACCAACCTTAAAAACTCAACAGCCATGTCTTCATTTCATGAGATAATTTTTGCCTAGTTCTAGTTTGAGGATGAATACAAACGTGCTTCGTATTAGCTCTTGCTGTCCATTTTTCTCCTATCTCTTTTAAAAAAACGTGGTAAGAAATTTCAAACTCATCATCTCCCCAACCTTTAGGCATTAATTCAATGTTTAACTCATCCCCACAAAACATCGGACGACGAAAATCAACATTCGCATGAATAATTGGAGTAGCAATTTCTTGATTACTAAAAAAAACTTTTAAATTAATATCAAATGCTGCTAAAGATGCCTCATAAGCTTCATGGCACATTGCTAAAACATTAACAAAATAAACCACACCTGCAGCATCAGTATCCTGAAAATGAACTATTCTTGTATAGTAAAAAGACATTAATAGAAATAAATCGAAGGGTAAAGATAAAAAATATAGAATATAATATAGCCAATTTCTCTAAATATAGGTACACTAATAGGGAGCAAAATAACCATCATCTAAAGGTTTGAAGGTTAATATGTTAAGCAACCTGCTTCCGTAAGAGTCACTGATAACTGATAAGCTTTTGTGTATTTAAACAACTTATTTTGGTATACATTGTTCAGAGAAAAAACCTTCTAAATTATAAATTCTGGCTTACTAATACGCATTTTAAATGAGTATTAGCTTAATTAAGATTAACCCTTATTTTTAATCATCATTACATCAATAATATTATTAGCTACTGTTTCAGAAATTTCTAAAGCATTATACAATTCATTCAGAAGTTGTTCTTCCTCTTCAGCAAGGCTTCCATCTACTAAAACTAAATCTGTGCTAACAGCAAAAACTGTTGCCTTTAACTCTTGAGGAAGTTTAGCAACTGCAGCATCAAACAAAGGCTTAATTTCCTTCTTCTTAATTATACCTAAGAGACGATCTAATATTTCTTTCTTACGTTCTTCTGAATAATTACTAAACAGTTCCATGCGAGAGAAAATATTACTAATACCTTGTTTTTCACTTTCAGTAATAACACCATCCGCAGCTACAGCAATTAAAGCGATCGCTGCAAAAGCTTCTGCAGGTTCTAATTTAATATCAGTAGCTTTTATTGTTGTTGTTCCTTGCTCAAAAAGACCCATTTTTTAGTTACCTCATTAGTAATTTTTTTACTGTCACTAGACTCTGAATTATTGGGAACCTTAAGTACTAGGTTTTAGGAAATAGATTGTAGGTTAAGGTTATAGATAAGAAAATTTGACTTAACACCTCTACCCTCCACCATTATTTCCAACAAACTAAAACCTATCACTTGTCACCTATCACCTTGTTCAACACTTCTCAAAAACTGCTAAATTAGCTTTGATAAAATCAATAAATTGTCGTGCTGTTCGCCCAGAACGACCATTATTTCTAGTAGCCCATTGTAAGGCTTGATAATCTAAATCTTCAGGATTTAGATTGATATTTTCTTGCTGGGCCAGATGCCTGACAATTGTTAAATAGGTATCTTGGTTAGCAGGTTCAAAAGTTAAAGTTAAACCAAAGCGATCGCTAAAAGAAAGCTTTTCTTGAACTGTATCCCAATTATGCACCTCATCACTATCTTTTGGGGAAGGGCGATCATTAAAAAATTCTCTGATTAAATGCCTTCTATTTGATGTAGCATAGACTACCACATTTCCTGGCCTAGCAGTTAAATTACCTTCTAAAACAACTTTTAAAGCTTTAAAAGTATCATCATCTTCTTCAAAGGAAAGGTCATCAACAAAGATAATAAATTTTTGTGAAATATTCCGTAATTGTTCCACAATTAATGGTAAATCTTTTAAATCAGACTTAGCTACTTCAACTAAACGGAGATTACGTTGACTATACTCATTTAATAAAGCTTTTACCAAAGAAGATTTCCCCGAACCACGACTACCATAAAGTAAAACATTAAGTGCTGGATATCCTTTGAGGAGAAATTCTGTATTTTTAATTAAAGTATCTCGTTGGAATTCATATCCTACTAATTCTTTTAATTTTACTGAATCAGGATAGTTAATAGGTAACAGTTGACCATTACGCCATTCAAAAGCAATTGATTCAGCAAATAAACCTATACCAAAATGACGATAGTGAGTAGCTAAGATTTCAATAGAATCTGGCCAATGTTCTAAATTTCTTAACTTTTGATAGATAGGTTCTTTTATTTCTGATTGTAGTTCCCAAGCAATGGGATCTTTTTCTAATTTAGCTATTGTTTTTACCCATTTAGCTATTGTTTTACTGCTGCACTGATAAAGATTGTGTAAAATTTGCAAATCATGCTTTGCCCCTGCAATTAAATTAGGAGATAGGTTGGTAATGTCTATTTTTTGAACTTGTTGACTAAAGGGATTATCATCCTGAATAATCTGACAAATTAGATATTCTTGCCAGGAAATATTTTTACTAGCAAGAGTTCTAAACCAACTACCATAAGCTCGAAGGCATTCTATAGCAATTACATCCTTTTTAGACAAAGATTCTAATAACTTAATAAAAGCTTCACCCACTGTTTTTTTTAGAACAGACTGATATAACAACAAAGATGCTATTTGCTGTTGTAAGTTTTGAATTTGTGCTAACACTTGGGTTTCTAAATAAGACATAGTTAATTAAGATATGACTGCCTTATTAATAACTTACTATCTTTTGTAAGTATTAAGCTAGTATACTAAGTCTTTTATTCTAGAGTAGATTTTACTATTTGCAAGTTATAAGCAACTATTTTTTTACATTTACTTAAGATATAATTTAAGGCCTAGAAATATTTCAAAAAAACATTATTGAATAGTTATTTTTTTACCTTTAACTAAAACTTAATAATTATTGAGTATTGATTAAGCAATATTAAGTTTTGATAAATAAGCTAGCTATTTGGACAAGCTAGGCAGTATTAAGTTACTGTATAAACTGGTTTTAGTTTTTGGAATTTAATAATAATGACTATAAATATTTCCATAATAGCAGCGATCGCCTATGGCATCTTAGCCATTGTTGGAGGAATTATTGGATACACAAAAGTAGGCAGCAAAATTTCCTTAATATCTGGTAGTATCAGCGGTTTACTACTAATTATCAGTGGAATTGTCCAACTAATGGGTATTAATTGGGGTATAATATTTTCTACTATTATTACAACTATTCTAATAATTACATTCATTATACGTTTAGCAAAAACCCATAAAATGATGCCTGCGGGATTCATGATTTTAACTGGTATTGTTGCTGTAGGAGTTATGGTTTATGAAATTAGTATATAAAAATTCAGGGACAACTTAGTCAATCAAATCTGACTTGAGTGAAATGGCATCAGGACTTAAACAGCAACCGGGCTGATCCAAAAAATTCAGTAGTTTGAACAACAATAATCAGGTCCATTAAACCTGTTCCTTTGGTTAGCTTGGGTAAGTCCTGTTACTATATTCTGCCAAACTGTTACTATTTCTGCCAAAGTTTAATAGTTCTGTCCTTACTACCACTAGCAATGCTATTACCATCAGGACTAAAAGAAACGGTATAAATTTCATCTGTATGTCCCGTTAAAGTCTTTAACAATTCTCCTGTTTCTATATCCCATATCTTAATAGTATTATCCTTGCTGCCACTAGCAATATAGTGACCATCTGGACTAATATCAACAGATATAACTTCAGCAATATGACCAGAGAGAGTTTTGATTAACTTTCCTGTTTTTAAATCCCAAATTTTAATCGTAGTATCATAACTACCACTAACTATTTTTTCCCCATCTGGAGTAATTTTAACAGACCTAATAGGTCCTTTATGCCCAGTCAATGTATTAATTAATTCTCCCGTATCTAAATCTTCAATTTTGATAGTTTGGTCTGCACTACCACTAACCAATTTTTTACCATCAGAGCTAATATCAATAGAATAAACTATATCTGAGTGATCGGGGAAATTAAAAATCAAGAAACCTGTTTTTAAATCCCAAACTTTAACTGTTCTATCTCCACTAGAACTAGCAACTATTTCATTATTAGGACTTATAACAACTGACCAAATAGGTGCTCGATGTTCAAAAACTCGATCTTCAAAAATTCGAAATGGTTCTTCTGTTGCAAAATTCCAGATAATTACCCTCCAATCATAAGTACCTGCAACTAATTGAGTAGCATCCCTATTAAAAGCAACTGACCAAACTGGAGAATCATCAGTAGGAAATGTGTTGATAACTCTTCCTGTAGGTATTTCTAAAATTTTTACTGTTGTCTCTCTACTACCGGTAACTAGCATTTTTCCATCTGGACTAAATACAACAGTACCAACAGCAGCTAAATATTTAGATAAATCTTCAACGTGGTAATTATGCCAATTTTTACCTTGTTTACATTTTTGTAAAATCTCCTGAGCTTCAGCAAAAATGCTAGATTTTTGACTAATTAGAGTTTTTTGACTGATGCAATTTTCATAATTTCGATCTGTATATAAGTTTGTAAGTAAATTTAATTTAGCTACTTCTTCTTGTTCTTTTTTTAAAATTTTATCTTGCTGTATTTGATAATAATTTTGAAATTTAATATATCTATAAACAACAAATATTACTGTAATTGCAATAGTAACAACTCCTACAATTAACCACCAATTAATAGAAAATTTTTTATAGTTATTGATCAATATTTTTTTTAATTTTATCAGTATAGATTTAGGGATTACTCTGTCTTCTATTAATTCTATATCTTCCTGAGTCAGTCCTAATATTTGCTGTAAACGTTTTAACTCTTGATGAGTTGTATGACTAAAGGGGTATGCTTGTTGAAAAGCATATTTTAATGTTTGTTCATATTTTTCTCCTTTATCCTTATATTTACGGTAAGGATTTAATACCTCATCCTCAATTATTTCCTTTTCTTCTTGTGAGAGTTCTAAACTTTCTTGTAGTTCATCTAAAATGCTTCTCCCCACAATAGAAATATCTCCTCGATTGCTAGCTCGATTAACAACCTCTTCCCGATAAATTGCCCTTTTACTTTGGTTATTCCTAATGCTCTGTAAATCCCCTATAACTTCTGCTGCTGACTGATAACGTTCGTGATAATTATAGCGCACCATTTTATCTAAAATATTTGCTATATCTGTAGAACAAGTTGTTAAGTGTCGCCAAAATATTTCTCTTTTGTTACCATTTTTATTATCTTTTAATTTAGATAATTCGCTACTAGGTAATCCTGTAATTGCCTGAATTCCAATCATTCCTAAAGCATAAATATCACTATTTAATTGTGGGTTATATTCAAATTGTTCAATTGGCATATATTCCATTGTACCAATCCTTGCAGTCGGATTTGGTTGAGTTATATTAATTTCTTTAATAGCTCCAAAATCAATTAGAACTAACTTATTATCTAATTTTCTTCTAATTATATTAGCAGGCTTAATATCTCGATGAATTACATTATTTTTATGTACAAATACTAAAATTTCTAATACTTCTATAAGAATTCTAATTATTTGGCTTTCAGATAAAACTTTACCTGGCAATATTTCATTATCTAAAGATTGACCAGGAATAAAAGATTGAACTAAATAAAATTCTTGATTTTCTTCAAAATAAGCAAGGAGTTTAGGAATTTGATTGTTTTGAGATAGCTTTTCTAGTGTTTGTGCTTCTTGTTTAAATCTACGGCGAATGATTTCCATAAATCTTTGGTTATAAGTATTTGGTTGTAAATGCTTAATAAAACATTGTGGTTGCCCAGGACGACGAATATCTTGTGCCAGATAATTATGGCCAAATTCTCCTGATTCAATAATTTTAATAATTTTATAGCGCCCATCTAAAACATTTTTAATCATTTATTTTTGATTTATCTTCATTAAAAAGTTATACCGTCTGTCACAAGAAGAGTTTTTATGATGCGCTTGCTCCTTAAATTATAAATGTAACATGAGCCAGAACATTGAAATCTGACCCATTTTCCTATTTCTTTATCAGTTATCCTATACTATAAACTTGCTGTGAGAGCATTTATCAGGATCAATAGAATTTTCTGTATACAGTTCTACATTATTTATTCTCATTTCCAGAGATAATGTTAGTATTAATATATCTAAAAAAATCCAAAAGCTACAATCATTCATGGAAAATTTTTTTTAAATTACATTATTTTAATTAAGACTTTTTTACACTTACAGGAATTATGTAGAAATCGAATTTATCTAAGAAATTTGGTGGTTTAAAAAAATAATAATCAGAGGAATAAACCTGGTTTATTAGTTGTTTTGCGTAAATTCTAGCTTATTTAAAATAATAATATCTAATTTCTTAAATCTTTGTAATTTATGTGGAAACATATCATTAAGAATGTTACTATCAAAAATGTAAATTTAATGAGACTTTATGATATTTTTGGACTTTTATTTTTATAAAACTGCATTGGCTATTGCTAGCATTAGGATACGAAATAGTGATATTAATTAGGACTTATGCATGGACGCTATTGGTAGGGTGTGTTTTGCTGACGCAAAGTGGAGCTAACGCTTCGCGACATGAAAGTCCCTAGCGTAACGAACCAAAACTCTATATATAGTACCTTGGCGTAAATCTTGATTAATATCAAGAATTTAAGTATTACCACTATGGTGTATTTTTATGATTATTTTAGCGAATTATGCTATAATTGGCTATTTTGTGTAAGTCCTGAATATATACAGCAGATTTCGGGCAAATGATGTACAGGGTCAATGGTAAAAATCATGTAGTACGGGCATTTTGGCCCCGTGGGTGTACGTCATCACAATGGAAAGCGCTGTATCTTGTTACATAATTTATAATTTGATTTTTTGGGGATCCTAAAGAAATGAAAAAGAAAATAGTTGTCATTGGTAATGGTATGGTCGGTTACAAATTTTGTGAACGACTTACGGACAAAGATACTGAAGATCAGTATCAGATCATCACTTTCTGTGAAGAACCCCGTCCCGCATATAACCGCGTAAATCTCTCAGCATATTTTGACGGTAAAACTGCAGAAGACCTTTCAATGGCCAGCAGAGAATGGTATGAAGAAAGAGGAATTGAACTCCACATCGGAGATAAAGTGGCAAAAGTAGACAGACACAAAAAGATTGTCATTTCTTCTAAAGGCTTAGAAATTCAGTATGACAAAGTTATTTTTGCTACAGGTTCATCAGCTTTCGTGCCACCGGTTCCTGGTGTAGATAAAGAAGGGGTTTTTGTCTACAGAACTATCGAAGACCTTGAAAAAATCACTGAGTATGGCAAGAAAAGTAAATCATGTGCCGTCATCGGTGGTGGTCTTCTTGGACTTGAGGCGGCTAAAGCAGCTCAGGACCTTGGTCTTAAAACTCACTGTGTAGAATTTGCTCCCAGACTTATGCCAAGACAGCTCGATGACGCTGGTGGTTTGATGCTTAAGGACATCATCGAATCTAGAGGTATTAATGTTTACCTGAGCAAGAATACTAAGAAGATAGCCGGTAACGGTAAAGTTACTGCAATGGAATTTTCTGATGAGACCACACTTGAAGTGGATATGATCATCGTTTCTGCCGGTATTCGCCCAAGGGATGAAGTTGCTAGAGAGTGTGGCCTAACACTTGGCCCTCGCGGTGGTATCCTTGTAAATGAAAAGTTGCAGACAAGTGACCCGGATATATATGCCATCGGTGAGTGTGCACTATATGAAAATATGATTTATGGGCTGGTTGCTCCAGGATATCAGATGGCAGATACTTTAGCAGAGCAGTTTTTTGGACGCGACGCATCTTTTAATGGTGCTGACATGTCTACAAAACTTAAATTAATTGGCACTGATGTTGCTAGCTTTGGGAATATTAAACCTCAAGTTCCATCTAAAGAACTTGTGATTAATGACCCACACGGAGGTATTTATAAGAAACTAATCATTACTGAAGATGGTAAGACTCTCCTGGGAGGTATTCTCGTTGGTGATGCGGATATGTATAGTAATCTTTTCCAGTTGTACCAAAATAAAATGGTGCTCCCGGAGGATCCTATGCAGCTTATTCTGCCGACATCTGATGATAGTGCTTCTGGTAGTGTTGGGGTTAGCGACCTACCGGGTACAGCTCAAATTTGTTCATGCGAAGGAGTGACAAAAGCAGATATCTGTGCCGCCATTGATAATGGTGCCTGTTCTATTTCCGAAATTAAGAAAATCACTAAGGCTAGCACTGGTTGTGGTGGTTGTATGCCATTGGTGACAAGCCTTTTTAAGGCTAAGATGAAAGAAGCTGGTGTTCAGATCAGTAATGCCCTTTGTGAACATTTTGATATGACTCGGCAGGAAATGTACCAGATCATAAGAGTAACTGGCATTAGAACTTTTGAAGAACTTATTGAGAAACATGGTAAAGGTTCAGGTTGTGAAATCTGTAAGCCTGCTGCGGCATCAATTTTTGCTTCAACATGGAATTTGCCAGTTCTTGAACAACCGAGTATTAATGATACAAACGATGCCTACCTGGCAAATATTCAACGGGATGGTACTTACTCAGTTATTCCTCGTATACCAGGTGGTGAAATCACTCCTGATAAATTGATCGTTATTGGTGAAGTTGCTAAAAAGTACGGCCTTTACATGAAATTGACAGGTGGTCAACGTATCGATATGTTCGGCGCTAAACTTCATGAACTTCCTGAAATCTGGAAGATTCTTATTGATGCAGGATTTGAA
This sequence comes from Trichodesmium sp. MAG_R03, assembly GCA_023356535.1. Taxonomy (GTDB): domain Bacteria; phylum Cyanobacteriota; class Cyanobacteriia; order Cyanobacteriales; family Microcoleaceae; genus Trichodesmium. The sequence goes on from JAKQYF010000098.1 coordinate 14,062, forward strand.
TCTGGTCATGCTTATGCCAAATCTCTCAGAACTATTAAGTCTTGTGTTGGTTCTACTTGGTGTCGATTTGGTGTCGGTGACTCCGTGAGTCTCGCTATACGTCTTGAACAGCGTTATCGCGGTATTCGTGCACCTCACAAAATCAAATCTGCTGTCAGTGGTTGTACCCGTGAATGCGCTGAAGCTCAAGGTAAAGATTTCGGTATTATTGCTACTGAACATGGCTGGAATTTATATGTTTGTGGTAATGGTGGTATGAAGCCTCGTCACGCTGACCTGCTGGCAGAAAATCTCGATGAAGAAACTTTGATTAAATATATTGACCGTTTCTTAATGTATTACATTAAAACTGCGGATAAACTTATGAGAACTTCTACCTGGATGGATCAACTTGAAGGTGGCATCGAGCACTTAAAAGAGGTAGTGATCAATGACTCACTTGGTATCTGCAAGGAATTGGAGGCTCAAATGACTCATTTGGTTGATACTTATGAGTGTGAATGGAAGAATGCTATAAATGATCCAGAAAAGCTGAAGCGATTTAAGCATTTCGTTAACTGTGACGATACAGATGAAACTATCGAGTTTGTTGATGAGCGTGGACAGATTCGTCCAGCGACTTATGATGAGAAAAAGCAATTGGTAGCAGTTTAATAAGGAAAGGCAGAAGGAATCATAATTCTCTCCTGAAGGTTACTTTCTGCCTTCTGTGTCTGTGCCTCTTGCTTTATTAACCATCTCGCTCTGTTCCGTAGAGCAGTGTCGGGAGTATGACAATATTTTTAAGGATTATTACATATGAGTGAATGGGTTCGAATTGGTGAAACTGAAGATTTTTGTAAAGATTTGGGCGGATGCGTTAAAGTCGATGGAAAACAAATCGCAGTTTTTAACGTTAAAGATAAGTCAGAGTGGTATGCTGTTCAAAATATGTGCCCCCACGACAACAGAATGGTTCTTTCTAGAGGATTGGTCGGCGATTTTAGTGGTATTCCGAAAGTAGCATGCCCATTGCATAAACACAATTTTGACCTTACAACGGGCAAACATGTAAGTGAAGGTGAAATTAATGACCTGATAACTTATCCGGTAAAAGTTCAGGAAGGTACTGTCTACTTACAGATGCTGTAATATTATCTCCGTATAATTATTGATAAACAAGCTTTTGTTTGTAGTAGGGCTGAAATATCTACTTTCTCTATAAATTCCTTTTTTCTCCGTAGGGACGTTGCATGCAACGTCCCTACCTATTTGAAAAAGACTTTTTCAGCAAGCTCTAATACCAATTATATAGAATCCGGTTAATTAGACATTGCAAGTAATAGTTGACGGCTAGCAGTGGAATTGATTTATATGATGTCCGGCAGTATCGTTTGTGTATAAAATCAAGTCACAATTGGAAGAAACCTTTCGACCTTATGCATTCTAGTCTCTGCCAACATCCACTAAAATATAAGTATTCAGGCGGACATAATATTACTACTAACTGGGCTGATATATAGTATTTACGTTGCTCAGTAGTTTATAGTGATTTTTAAATTGATCAGGACTTACGCAAAGAAACCAGGTTTCAACAGTAAATCATTGTTTTTAACACATAAATATCTACGAGAAACCGGGCTTGTTTCAATTTGCCTGCGTAAGTCCTGTTGAAGAACTACATCGCCATAACCAAAACTTTGTAGGGACGTTGCATGCAATTTCTCTACTGTGGTCTACCGAGATGAAAACTAAAGTATTCTAATAGAAACTATATTGAAAAGTTTCACAGAGAAGCTAGAGGATGGTTAGGTTTAAAAGAATATTAAGTCCGAGATAAAAGCAGGATGATACGTCATTTCATTTTAGTTTTTGTGGCTTATACTTTCATTCTGTATCAACAACTAATGGGAGGTTTAAGAAAGCGTTATTTTCGCACAACTTTGACAAATTTTACAGAAACCTTAGAAGCATTTCTAACTGGTGTTTCCTACAAATTTTTTTGCTGGTTAAAAGAAAATGAATAAATTTTTGCTCAACATAAAGCTAGCTTAGGAGTTATCTGGAAACCCATTCAAGTAGAATCTCCTTTAGATATAAAATAGAGGCAGTTGTACTTAACTTTTGTAAAAAAGTTAAGTTATGGAGAACACTGAACTGGAAGTCATTTTTGATGTACACTAATACTACCATATTATTAAGTTATCAATCAAAATAAAGGAATACAATTAGCAAAAAACTTATCTTGAATTCCAGAATAATCCTGTGATAGAGATTTTTGACATCCTCCCCGGCCTAAAGGCACCGGGTAACAACCGAGCCGTAGCCCCTCGGCGGGTGGACATTTCACAGGCTGCTGCTACTTTGGCAGTAGTCTGGCTGCTGGCCTCAATGTCCGTTTTTGATCTCGAACGGCCCACCCGCTACTAATATATTTCTTGTGAACTAAAAAGCGTCATAACATGACCTATGAAAAAAAATTAACTAAAAAGTCGCCCTAGAAGGGCAAGGCTTTAAACCCAATTTTTCGGTAAGACTAACTTTAGAAGAAGCTAGATACTTATCAATAGCAACCTCTTTGTGCCATCTTCGATAATCAGGACTTACGCAAAATATGAAAATATACACCATCTGTAGGGGTGAACGGCAGTTCACCCCCCACTAGATATAGCACTTCTGCGTAAGTCCTAATAATATTAGAGTAGTTAAGAGTCAAGAATTGGAGGGAGTTGTAGTTTTTAAATAATTGATCCATTTGGTATAAAATGTAAAATTTATGAATATCAAAATTAAGTCCTTAAAAATACATTTTTATGGGGCTAAAAACCTAGACTCTATAACTCAATTGAGTAATTTCTCCAAGGAAGAGCGCTTAGGTATTAAGGCTGTTGCTCAAGTTTTACCTTTTCGAACTAATAATTATGTAGTAGAACAATTAATTAATTGGAATAATATTCCTGACGATCCAATTTTTCGGTTGACTTTCCCTCATCCAGAAATGTTGAATTCAAAAGACTATAACCATATTGTTCGGCTTCTAACAGAAAATGTTCCTAAAGCTGTTTTAAAAGAGGCAGCTAACAAGATTCGTCAGCAACTGAATCCTAATCCCGCAGGACAAAAACAGTATAATGTTCCCACCCTTAATGGCAAACCTATCCCAGGAATTCAGCATAAATATCGAGAAACAGTCTTAATTTTTCCTACTGCGGGGCAAACTTGCCATGCTTACTGTACTTTCTGCTTTCGCTGGCCTCAATTTGTGGGACTTGAAGACTTAAAATTTGCCACCCGCGAATCAGGAATATTTCAACAATACCTGGAGCAACATCAGGAAGTCAGCGATATCTTGCTGACAGGTGGCGACCCAATGACCATGAAAGCAAGGCAACTGAGTCTTTACATTGAACCTTTACTGGAACCAAAATTCGATCACATCCAAACAATTCGGATTGGAACAAAATCTATTTCTTTCTGGCCTTATCGTTATGTCACTGATGAAGATGCTGATAATACCTTGCGCTTGTTTGAAAAAATAGTCCAACGGGGCAAACATTTAGCAATAATGGCTCACTATGAACATTGGCAGGAATTAGATACAATAGTAGCTCAAGAAGCAATTCGACGGATTCGCTCTACAGGGGCACAAATTAGGACTCAAGCGCCTATGCTACGTCATATCAATGATTCTGCAGAGACTTGGGCTAAAATGTGGCAAATGCAGGTGAGTTTGGGCTGTATTCCTTACTATATGTTTGTGGAAAGACAAACAGGTGCAAAGAACTATTTTGAAATTCCTTTGGTACAGGTTTTGGAAATTTACCGAGAGGCGATACAAAAAGTTTCTGGTTTGGCAAGAACTGTAAGAGGTCCAATAATGTCAGCTTTGCCTGGAAAAGTATCTATTGATGGTGTTGCTGAAATTTCTGGGGAAAAGGTTTTTGTATTGTCGTTTTTGCAAGGTCGCGAACCTGACTGGTACAAGCGAGCATTTTTTGCTAGTTTTAATCCAGATGCTACTTGGTTGAACGACCTCAAACCTGCTTTTGGGGACGATAAATTTTTCTACGAGAGTCAGCTTGAGGAAATTTTGACTCGACAAAATTTTTCTAATGGTTTATGACCATTTTTCAAAACTAGGATTAGGCCTTCTTCTTTCGTATAAATCTCTTTGAAAATGTAAATATAATATACATCAAAGATATATGAACAGAGCATTGGATAAATGCCTTAAAGCATATTGAGGCGCTGTTTTAGATACTTCATAGTACCAATAGTTATTAGGTTTAACTATTGCTACTAAAAGTTTATGCAGGTCAATTGCAGTAGGAAAT
>JAKQYF010000099.1 GCA_023356535.1 Trichodesmium sp. MAG_R03
CTAATTTTCTCATAAAAAATTAGTTATTAATAAATTTTATTGATATTGAGTTCTAGAATGAAGGTTTTTCGTATAAGTTTCATTGAAAATGTAAATATATATAAAGATATATGAATATCTGCGGAATGTCGGATATAATTATCTATAATTAATGTTAATTAAGGTTTTCAGACAATAAATATTACTCGATTATATTGCTTTTAACTTCTATATATAGCAATCCTATTTTATTTCTGTCAAAAATCCTGCCACTTTTTGAGAATAAGTAATGGTTTAATAGTCAATAGGCAAGAGTTCTGGAATTTATTTCTAGTTTTTAAATTGTTACAACCTATTTAGGATTGCTATATATAGTAATCCTATTTTATTCATGTCAAAAATCTCGCCACTTGTTAAGAATTGACTTGGAGTATTAGTTAATAGGTAAGATTTTCGGAGTTTATTTCTAGTTTTTGAATTGTTACAACCTATGGGTAGATTGCTATAAATGTATTATATAGTATAGAAAGATCGGGACTGTAGAAAAAAATATCCTAAAAATAAGGTAGAAATCTTATACAGTAATGTTTGGATCTTAGATTAACTATTTTCTTGATATATAGCCATGAGTGCTCACATATTTACATATTACTATTTTCTTCAAATGTAGTGCAACTGTATGCTACTATTACTAATACTTTCACGTATATTACATTAGTAGTAATTTGTGCCATGTAAACATACCAGCGCACGTTGCTATATCTAGGTTTTAGCTATTTCAAATATTTCCCCTACTAATACTGGATTTAAAGCCATTGTTGGTATCAAAAATCTCAAAGTACTGATATATCTTTATTTTCTCTTAAAGATATTATCTAAGTTCAAGTTATTAAGAAGTATGACATTTATTATAACTAATGATGATGGAATTAATGCTCCAGGTATTAAAGCACTTTGGGAAGCTCTAAATACTGCTAATTTACCTCTATCATCTTTCAACGAAAGTATTATTGTTGCTCCCCAGGAACAATTCTCTGGTTGTGGGCATCAAGTTACTACTAAGGGACCAATTAATTTGCAATGTTTATCTGACGCAAAGTATGCGATCGCAGGTACCCCAGCAGATTGTACTCGAATCGCACTAACACATATAAGTAAAAATGTCAAATGGGTGCTTTCTGGTATTAACTCAGGTGGTAACATGGGTGTAGATGTTTATATATCTGGAACAGTAGCAGCAGTAAGGGAAGCAGCATTTCATAGAATCCCAGGAATCGCCCTATCTCAATATCGTCAAGGTCAAAAAAATGTGAACTGGCCAAGAGTAACTCATTTAGCCAGAATTGTGTTAACAGATTTACTTAACCGGCCCATTGAGTCCGGAGCTTTTTGGAATGTCAATTTCCCTTATTTAGAACCCGAAGCACCAGACCCGAAAATAGTATTTTGTGAACCATCTACTCAACCATTACCAGTAGCTTATCAGAAGAAAGGAGAAGATTTTTATTATGTAGGGAAATATGAAGAACGTAATCATACTCCTGGCACAGACATAGATGTTTGTTTTGCTGGTAATATTGCCATTACCAAGATTCAACTTTCTTGATGGTGTCATAGTAAATACGGTTATGAAAAACTAGTTTTTCCACTCGTAATTGTAATAATATCAATTAATTTATGGCGTTTTCTTTTCTCAACTCTAGGCAATTGAAAACTGCTAAAATTTTCATAAATACTCTTTCTTGACTAAAATTTCATTGTTAAATATTACAATTATTTACACAGTGGCATAAAAATACTTTTTCAGCAAACCGTATATAGAGAATAAGATTCTAGAATCTATTGCTATAAATACAGATGGAAAGTCCCGCTATAACTTTCCGGACTCCCCATAGAGATTGGGAATAAGAAAATACAAACTATTACCAATCTCTAAATATATGTATAAATACATATTAATATTGTCAATCATTTTTGTCAGTTCCGTATTAACAGGGCTAAGTATAACTCCAGAAATTACCAGTATAGAACAACTACAATCTGAGCCACAAAGGTGGTTAGAGCTTATTGCTGGGAATTATGAAAATAATAATAGTGTTTGTACAAACAATAACAGCAATGATTCTACTATAATACAAAAAGGGAAAGAGCGGGATGATAGAAAATCATAGTAGGAAGTACCTAGGGGGGTGAAAAACTGCCTGTAACCCATGGTTAACAATCGTTTGAGCCAATGTTCTCTTGAAATATACTATCTGTATTTGGCCTTTATCTGAGAATATTAAGGCAGAAACAGGCTATTCAGGCAACTTAATGGCCACCCAGTATCTTAATATATCATCCTAAACCCCTAATTTTTTCTGTATGTTGGTGTCTCTTAAACTTACCCCAAAAGGGTTACACCTTGTTTTCACCACTCCAGTAGGAGTACAAATACACTCAAAACTTACGTTGCCAAACAAGTTAAAGAGAGATCATCTACAAAAAATTAGCCTTTTTAAGATCGTGAATTTAATAAAATCAGACATAGTTACTTTACATATTTTAACTTAATGCGCGATTGAAGTTTTTAATTCTTCTGGAGATTTAGGGGGTTTTAAATTATTTTCAGGTAATTCAAGATCTTTAACTGGTTTACGAGCTTCTATTAAGCTGATAGCTCGGCTGACACTTTCTGGTAAAATTACTACTAAACTCTCAGAAGTAGCACGGTCTAAAGCCTTATTAATTGCACTTGTCTCATCTAGAATAGATTCATAAATAGCTTTTGACTCAGAATCTTTTCTTTGATTTAAGAATTGCTTAACACCTTGATCAATCAGTTCTGCCGCATTTCCTCTAGGCCGTCCCCTAGTATCATCATCTTCTTTGATAATAATTTCATCAAAGATATCTGCTGCTAGTTCTCCAAGAGAAACAAAATCTTCATCACGGCGATCGCCAGGTCCACCAACTACACCAATTCGTTTTCCAGGCCAATTTCTGACAAATCCACCTAATGCTTCATAACTAGCTGGATTATGAGCATAGTCTACCAAAGCATGATAAATACCCATATTAAACATATTCATGCGGCCTGGAGTTTGATCCACTGAAGCCACAAAAGTTGACAAACCTTTCCGGATATGTTCTATTTTTACTCCTTGGGTAAAGACGGCCAAACAAGCTGCCAGAGCATTAGCAATCATGAATGGAGCTTTACCAGCCATTGTAATTGGCACACTAACTGCTTTTTCAATTCTTAAAGTCCAATCACCTCTCAAAATTGAAATATAGCCATTCTCATAAACTGCTGCCAGGCCCCCCATTTCTGTATGTTTTAATAACAGTTCGTTATTTGGGTCCATTGAAAAATAAGCAACTTGACCTTTCACTTTGTCTGCCATTGCTGCCACTAATGGGTCTTCAGCATTTAAAACTATATATCCTTGAGGCATTACAGACTCAGCTACTACACTTTTTACTTGAGCTAGTTGTTCTACAGTATCTATATCTCCAATACCCAAGTGGTCGGCAGTTACATTTAATACTATTCCCACTTCACAAGCTGAAAAGCCTAAACCTGAACGCAAAATACCGCCCCGTGCTGTTTCTAAAACAGCAACTTCAACTGTAGGATCTGAAAGAATTAAATGAGCACTTTGAGGTCCAGTGTTATCTCCAGCTTCAGCCAAATACTCACCAATATAAGTACCATCAGTAGTAGTATACCCAACTACTTTACCAGTCTGTTTCATAATATGAGCTAGTAGTCGTGTAGTAGTTGTCTTTCCGTTAGTTCCAGTAACAGTCAATATTGGTATTCGCCCATTTTTTGACCCGGGGAATAACATATCTATCACTGCCCCCGCCACATTTCTTGCTAGACCACGACTAGGAGCAACATGCATCCGAAAACCAGGAGCAGCGTTAATTTCTACTATAATTCCCTCTACTACTCGCAATGGTTTAGAGATATCTTCAGTAACCACATCTATACCTGCAATATCTAAACCAACTATCTTAGCAGCTCTGGATAATAGCCAGACATTTTCCGGGTGTATTTCATCAGTGCGATCTATTGCTATACCACCAGTACTTAGATTAGCTGTTGCTCTTAAAAAACAAATTTCTCCTTTTCTCGGTATTGAATGAATCTTATATCCTTGTCTTTCCAAGATATCATGAGCAGATTTGTCTACCGTGATTCGAGTCAGGATGTTGTCATGTCCATCTCCTCTTTGAGGATCTTTATTAGTCTCTTCAATTAGTTTTGCTATTGTAGACTTACCATCTCCAATTACATGGGCTGGAACTCGTTCGGCTACAGCTACAACTTTCCCATTTACTACTAATACTCGGTGGTCTTTGCCTGTATAGTAACGTTCAACAATTACGCTTTTTGTTTTAGAAGCGTTGCTGGCTACATTATATGCTTCTTCTGCCTCTGACCAATTTCTAACATCTATGGTAATTCCACGACCATGATTTCCATCTAGAGGCTTAATTACAATAGGATAACCCCCAACATCTTTAATAGCATCTTGAAGTTCATCAAAGTAACGAATCACTGTACCACGAGGTACTGGTATTCCAGATTCTTGGAGAATTCTTTTGGTGCCTTCTTTGTCACAAGCAAGTTCTACACCAAGAATTCCTGTTTGGCTACTTAGAGTTGCTTGAATTCTCTTTTGATTGACCCCATAACCAAACTGAATCATAAACCGAGCACCTAGTTGAGTCCAAGGAATACCTCTTGCTTCTGCTTCTTTGACTATAGCTTCTGTACTTGGACCTAAAGACCCCTGATTTTTTAATTCCTTAAGGTCTTCTAAATCCTGCTGTAATTCTGTTGTTGAATATGTACCTGTCTTAACAATACTTTGGCAAAGTCTTACTGCTGCTCGTGCTGCATACCGACCTGCTTGTTCATTTTCGTATTCTAATACAACCTGGAATACTCCTGGAGTAGATGTTTCCCTTGTCCTACCAAACGCAACTGGCATTCCTGCTAGTTGTTGAAGTTCTAAGGCCACGTGCTCGACTACATGGCCCATTAATGTTCCTTTTTCCAAGCGACTTAGGAAACCACCCTTGAATCCAGGGGAACAGTAATGTTCTACCAGACTTGGCAGAACTTCAGTTAATCCTTGATAGAAACCAGGAATATCAGATGTATATTTTCCATAAATATCTTCCAAGTCTAGACGCATAACCACCAGCTTATGGCGACGTATGCTCCAGTAGTTTGGACCACGTAATGTCTGAATTTTGAGGATTTTCATAGGAGAACTTGAAGGTGATGCTTAGAATCACAGAGGCAATATCATTTTTATTTTCAGTTCAGACAATTGGGCTAAACTGTTTACTACAAATTTTCAGGATTCATTAATCCTTTCTCCATCTTCAAAATCTCCGATCAATTTATCAGTTTTTTTGATCAACCGCAGAATTTGGGCCTTCTATTATTTTTGACTACAAACAACATGTAGTCTTGAGTATAGTTCAGCTTTCTGTCTATCAATTAGGTCAGCTACTTATCTACCGGAATCACGGAACTGATAAATTATCAAAAATTTTATGAGTCTAGAGGTGTAATTGTTTCAGAAAGTCCTGGTTTCATTGTATGGGAATAGAGATCGTAACCATCTCCATGACACAATATATTTACTCTAAGATTCGATAAACTCAAAGGAGATTCTACACCTACTTTTGTGGCATTTGTATAAGACATTTCTACCGGATCTATAATTGTGACTGTGCCTTTACCCATAACTTGGATTTGATTCTCTCCTTCAAACAATGCGCAAGTATCTTCATCTATACCTATGCCAACTTTGTCTGGATGAGTGGCGATCGCGCTTAATAAGCGGGCCATACGATTCCGGTTATGAAAGTGTTGGTCTACTATTAAGTCTGGCAATATCGCCAAACCGTTGGTCATATCGACCAAAGACCTATTGGGAGATGAGCCACTACCACCACCTGCTATCATGTGATAGCCCATTACTGCTGCTCCTGCACTTGTCCCAGCTAGAGCTATTTTTCCTTCTAGAGCTTTACTTCTAATATTGTCCATCAAGGATGTCTCAGCAAGTAGAGAACAAAGACGTAGCTGGTCTCCACCAGTCATAAATACTCCGGTGCAGTCTTCCAAATATTCTAACCAGATTGGATCTTCTCCTTGATACCTTTCGCGAATATCAAATATTTTAATATTCACAGCACCCATTCCTATAAATACATTGCGGTACTTATCTCCTTGGACTGCTGGTTCTCTCGAAGCGGAAGGAATAATTGCTATTTTACCATTGACTCCCCCTGCACGATAAAAAAAAGTTTGTAGAATCTCTTTTCCATGAACTTTATCCTCTGCCCCTCCGATCACCATAATAGTTGTTTTTGTCGGACTTAATATATCTAGTTCTAGGGCTTGAGACTCTAACTGCATCATATTGCATCATAATTGTTAATATTAGAAGTAGGTACACATTAAATTTTGATAATTTCTATAATCTGTTATATTAATAGATTATCTTACAACCTTGCAAGTCTTCAGCTTGATCTAAAAATTTGATGACTTTAACCTATAGAACTCATGTGGTATTTTTATTTAAGCTGAAGTATGTAGCACATTGAGCAATTTCATGCAAGGGACTGGCCAAGTGATAACTATAATTATATCAATAATGATTAAACCAAGAAACTGTAAGGCTAATTATTTTCAATTTCTTGCTAACTTGTAACTGCATATTATACTTGACAAAATCAATCATAACTCATGTATTTTAATGCAAAATCAGGGTTTGAGATTGGTTTCTATTTTTACAATAAAATTAAAATTCATCACCTAAGTTTTGCACAAATGCTGCAAATCTTAACAATGTCATACATTTTTCATAACACCCTAAATATAGTTTAACTTCCGTGCGATTTGATGTTATCACCCTGTTTCCAGAATTTTTTACAACACCTATAAATTCAGGCTTACTAGGGAAAGCCTTTGACAAAAATATTGCCAAGGTTAATCTAGTTAACCCCCGCAACTATACAACAGATAAATATAAAAAAGTTGATGATGATTCTTATGGTGGAGGAGTAGGAATGGTGTTAAAACCAGAGCCTATATTTGCTGCTGTAGAATCATTGCCAACTCTTTCAAGACGAGAGGTAATTCTATTAACTCCTCAGGGAAAAAGAATGCACCAAGAACTATTCCGAGAGTTAGCCACAAATTATGAACAACTGATTATAATTTGTGGTCATTATGAAGGTATTGATGAAAGAGTCCAATTTTTAGTTAGTAGAGAAGTATCTCTAGGAGATTTTGTCCTGACAGGTGGAGAAATACCTGCTTTAGCTTTAATTAATGGTGTGATCCGATTACTTCCTGGAACTGTAGGAAAAGCTGAATCCTTAAAATGCGAAAGTTTTGAATCGGGATTACTTGACTATCCTCATTATACTCGACCTGCTAACTTTCGTGGTTGGAAAGTTCCTGAAGTTTTACTCTCCGGACATCATGCCGAAATAGCAAAATGGCGTTATCAACAGCAAGTTCAAAGAACAAAATCTCGTCGTCCAGATTTGCTCAAAAATGATGATAATTGAGCATATCAAGCTGTTTTTAATGGGTAAAGCTTAAGGGTAGAGAATGGGGCAATCGGAAATGGCCATTAATTTGTATTCCTTCTCTGACTTTTTCCTCTTGCCTGCTGCCGTCTGCTACAAACTGCTTTCACCAACTTTTTGAGTAGGCGTGCCGAATATCCTAACTTCAAGAAAAAGCGCTAGGGTGGCAGTGCTGAGTTTACAAAAGCAGCATTCAAGTAGCGATGCTAGGGATACCCGCACTGTAGAGCCATTTCTTATTTATAAAATTTTATCTATTCATAGTTTTCTGCATTTGCAAGTAACCGTGGACAATACCAATCAGAATCTAATAGTGAAGGCCATCCCTTTCTTAGGGCTTCATAACAAATTGTATGAATAGTTAACTGACAATCTAAAAGATGTAATCCTGATTTTTCAGCTTGCTTAAGACCAATTTTTAAAATAGAATCATTTTTAAATTCAATCGTTTTATTACATTGTATACAAACAAGATGATGGTGATGATGAGGAGAAGGTTGATTGATTTCATAATGTTTATGCCCCTCTGCTAATTCTAGTTCTCGTAGAATTCCCATCCTTGCCATTAACTTTAAGGTTCTATAAATGGTGGATAGACTAATTTTCTCACTCCTATTTTGTAACATGTTATAAAGGTCTTCGGCACTCAGATGATTGCCTTTTGGCAGGTTTTGAAAGATTTGCAAAATTGTCTCCCTTTGGGGAGTCATTCGCCAACCTTTTTCATTTAGTTCTGCTTTAAATGAAGATGGTGTGTAAAGAGCCACGGTGTTTTATCAAAAATCTATAATTATTGACAATCATACATAATTACTAAATGATTGTCAAAAATGTATTTTATTGATAATTACTTGCTATAATAGACTGATCTCAACGTTGGTTGAAGACCAGCCCTGTCTTGTAAGAGCAGCGTCGGGAGGATGTCAATATTAACTAGCTTAATTCAAGGAAACCAGAGCAACTGGCCCAAAATTGGTAAGGTCGAGTTAATTCAAGATCGACCATTACCAGATGGTTTTCAAATTAAAACTATTACGATTTCCAACAGAAGTATCCAGTAGAGCGCATATATCAGAATATCCCTGAATATGGCAGAAAGAAAACAGAAAATTGGATTGTTATCAACAAAGTGGGAGGACATAACCTCTGCCAAACCTGTGATTAGGGCCTCCCTGGCTAAAGAATCCCGCCTTGTCCCGTAAGCGCAATGTTGGGAGTATGTCAATATGTATATCAAACTACAATAGAGGAAAAAGTGGTAGTCAAACCAGATTGGTTAAGAGTCAAAGCTCCCCAATGGCAAAGGGTTGGTACGGTTAAAGAAATTTTGAGAGACCTAAATCTCAAAACAGTCTGCGAAGAAGCTTCCTGTCCAAACATTGGCGAATGTTTTAATGCTGGGACAGCAACTTTCTTAATTATGGGACCTGCTTGTACTCGTGCTTGTCCTTACTGTGATATTGATTTTGAGAAAAAACCTCGGCCTTTAGATATTACTGAACCAGAACGACTGGCAGAAGCAGTAAAAAGATTAAGGCTTAATCATCTGGTTATTACTTCCGTCAATAGAGATGATTTAGCTGATGGAGGTGCGATTCAGTTTGCTAAATGTATTTCCCAAGTCCGGGAAATTTCACCTCAAACAACTATAGAAGTTTTGATACCAGATTTATGTGGTAACTGGCAAGCTTTGGAAATAATTCTTAATGCTAAACCAGAAGTTATTAACCATAATACTGAGACTGTTCAACGATTATATCGCCGAGTTAGACCTCAAGGTGATTATCAGCGAACATTAGAACTTTTGAGGCGATCCCGAGAATTAGCCCCAGAAGTATATACAAAATCTGGAATTATGGTAGGTGTCGGAGAAACTGATGCAGAAGTTCAAAAGGTAATGAAGGACTTACGAGTTGTTGACTGTGATATTTTAACCATTGGACAATACCTGCAACCAAGTCCTAAACATTTACCAGTAGCTACTTTCGTTAAACCAGAACAATTTGAGCAATGGATAAAAATCGGCTGTTCAATGGGATTTTTGCAAGTTGTTGCTTCCCCCTTGACTCGTAGCTCATATCATGCTGAACAAGTCAAAGAATTGATGGTGAATTATCCAAAGGGAAAAAAATTACGAAGAGTATAAATTTAAGAAATGGGGTCGGCTCGACCGTGAATGTCTGTGGACGAGTAACCGCTGACAGCCTCAGTTAAACAGGAAGTAAACATCAATTTGTCACGTTATGTGAGGCTTTGTATCAGCTTTATAGAGCAGAATAGTAGGCTAATAAATATATAATTTGGTCGTCCTGCATTGCTAACATCTATAGCAAGCCAAATCTATTTTATGATAACATTTCTCAAAAATAATGCTACACTTGGCCCTTCTATCACAATATACATATAAAAAAATTACTTACTTAATATATGCAATCGCCAAAACTATACAGAGCATTATTGCCAACTTGTTTACCCAGTCGGAACAGGCCAATGACAATTTTGAAATATACCTACTTTTCTTCAAGCCTTAATGATAAATTCCCATCCTGTTAATGGAGCTACAAATTGTGGCCTTATCAAGAGGCTGTCTGCTAGGATGTTCCACAAATTGTCGGCCACAATCAGGGACAACGGAAGGGAGGTTGACCATAGTGAGTATGTCCATAGTTGATCACGACTGACGCAAATTCACTTTGAAAACGCCATATATAGGGGCAAATGGCATTTGCCCTCACCCTCGTGTAGTGCCCGTGGGTAAGTCCTGTTGATAATTCTAGTAGACTGGCATTTAGGACAATTCATCCTAACTCTTTTCCCAATAAAAAGAGAAAATTTAAGGGCCAGAATCAAAAAAATTACGAAGTGATCGGGAACAACTTTAATAGTGATGAATATTAATATAGCTTCTGATGAAAGTCACTTTTTTGTAGCATAAATATCAATATACTAAAAACTAAGTCTAAAGAAGTTAACTAAAGAGAACAACTAACAAACAAATGTACTCTTAAAATCTATAGTTAATAAGGTCTAGTATAAGCTATCACCTAAATCCATGGAGTCTAGGTTTTTAGCACTAACCAGGAAATATAACTATAGCAAATGCCAACTTCTCATAAATTAGGCATTTTATCCATAGACTATCACTAAGAGCAGTCTCTTTTTACCTGGAGTAATCAAGATGATCACTAAGTCAGCAACTTATCCTTACACTGAAAAACAACTGCAATCTCATAACTTGCAGGATCAGTTTACTGAAAATTTAGAGCAAATTACCAATGAATTAACAATCGAAAATGGAAAAGCAGATAATGCTCAAATAAATACTAACCGTGGTCAAGCAGATTTAGTTCGTTTATACCTCCAAGAAATTGGACAAGTTGATTTGCTAGAAAAAGATCAAGAAGTTTCTGCAGCTCAAAAAGTCCAATCCTATATACAGTTATTGGAGTTACGCAACAAAGCAGCTAAACAAGAAAAAGAAATTCAGTGTTATGTTGAGTTGATGACGGTTTATGATCGTTTGACAGCTCATTTAGGACATAAACCATCATTTGAGAGGTGGGTAAAGGCAGCAAATGTAAGTATGGTAGAACTTAAACAGATTATAGCCGCAGGAAAACTTCGCTGGGCCGAGTTAACAGGTTTAAGTGTAAAAGAACTCGAGCAAATTCAAACTGAAGGTATTAAAGCCAGGAATCAGATGATTAATGCTAACTTGCGCTTGGTAGTGTCAGTAGCGAAAAAGTATCAAAATCGTGGTCTAGAACTTTTAGATTTAATCCAAGAAGGTACTTTAGGCTTAGAAAGAGCTGTTGAAAAATTTGACCCTCGACGGGGATATAGATTCAGTACTTATGCTTACTGGTGGATTCGTCAGGGAATTACAAGAGCGATTGCTACTCAAAGTCGAACAATTCGCTTACCTATCCACATTACCGAAAAGTTAAACAGAATAAAAAAAGCACAACGGAAAATTGCTCAAGAAAAAGGATATACAGCAAAAATTGAAGAGATTGCTCAAGAACTAAAAATGACACCTGCCCAAGTTCGAGCAGTATTAGCAAAAGTTCCACATTCGGTTTCCTTAGAAACTAAAGTTGGTAGTGATAAAGATACTGAATTAGGGGAACTTCTAGAAACTGAAGATGCTTCTCCAGAAGAAATGTTAATGCGAGAGTCTCTAATACAAGCGTTAAAAAAATTACTATTAGATTTAACTCAACGAGAAAGGTCTGTAATTTCAATGCGTTATGGTTTAGAAGACGGTCATCCCTATTCCTTATCAGAAATCGGGCATGCATTAAAACTTTCTCGGGAACGAGTCCGTCAAATAGAAGTAAAAGCTCTACAGAAGTTGCGTCAACCAAAGCATCGTAATCAGGTACAGGATTATTTAGAATCTTTGACCTAAAAAAAGTTGAGATAACGAGACTTTAGCAAATTTCAAACTGCTTCATAAAACTGATATAAAACCTCATAAATAAGTCACGTTTTACGGTGTACTTCATGCTGCAACTGAGACTGTCCGCAAGCTACTTATAGACAAGCATTAATGGTTAAGCCAACCACATTTTTCCCTCTTAATACTTGCATTTAGATCGGGTAGCTCGGGATATATAGAGATTCCACCCTCAGGAAATCATAATTGTTCAGCTTTAATGGCATATCTTTAACATGACCACAACTACTGTAAGCTTTTGAAGATGGCACAAATCTATCTACTACTAGACTCAGGGCAATCATGAGTCCTCAGGTTTAATGGCATATCTTTTAGGTTCTATTGGTATTCCACAATTATCAATTGTGTTTGCTCCGAATGCCCCAGGAAAGAAATCAAACCCACCTTATCTTCTTAAACCTTGGATATTTACCATGACCTTAAAAAACTCTTCAATGCTTCACCAAAATTGATAAAAGCTTATGGGTAAACTTTGGAATCTACATTACCCATGATAAAATGTAACATAAAAATATAAGTCAAAAGTCAAAAGTCAACCCCCCCCTTTTATCCCTCCTCAAGTGGGGAAATCAAAAGCAAGAAGAAAATCATAGTGGCTAATAGTAGTCAACGATAGCAAGCTACAGGATTTTATACTAATTTTTATGTTACAAATTGAAGCGCAGAATGTGAGTTCAAAGGAAATTGAGGAGGACACAAATATACTTCAATGTACCAAGAGTAATTGGCTTTGACCATTATGTGTCAATGCTTTTATATTTAATCAGCAAGCCCTAATTAATATTCACTTCAATTTATGAGATTATATCTAATTCCTCCTCTTTAAGATGGACTCTAAATTTTGTTGTAAATTTGACAAGAATGGGTAAATTAGCACTAACTGGCTTGCCTTTCCATTCATTGACAATATTAATTACTTCTCCTTCATGATCTTTAATATCAAATGGTTGTCCTTTATGTTCAGGATGAATGTAAACAAGAACAGAACTACAAACGCGAACACGATCGCCTATTTTCATATAAAACCTTCTATTATCCTCTCCTACAAATTTTCATTAGGACTTATGTATGCTATTTGGCATCCTCTCCGGCCTAAAGGCGCTGAGTTTCCTATCCACCTAATAGTTATCTAAATAAAATAAACAGGACTTACGGAGTACCGCTATATATGGCGCATAAATTCGTATTTTTCAAGATATTACCACTACAATTAGTGCCGTTGCGTAAGTCCTGATCAAGATAGCCGTATAGGCTCAAGGTGGGTTAGCGTCTTATCGGCGGCTGCTACTTTGGCAGTAGTCTTACCCCTACCTCCACGTCGGTTTAATGTCTCGGACTGCCCCCCACGACTAATATATTTATTGCTGCATTCGTATCAAGATCGTGTTTTGTACCCCAATTAAGGCATTCCCATTCTCGCCCCTGAAAGGTCTAATTTGCCTCCACGAAAACCACAACATGAACATACTTGAGAAGTAGGTTGCCATCTATCAAGACTCTAAATTCTCTACCCCATTTTTCTGCCTTTCCCTCCAAAAGTGTTCTAAATTGTCTCCAACCCAAATCTGAAATAGGTCTGGATAATTTACGATTTTTAACCATTCCTGAAACATTCAAATCTTCTCAAACTATTACTTGGTTTTCGTATTTTATTTTAGTAGATAACTTATGCAGAAAATTTGTTCTAGTATCTTTTAATTCGCCATGAAATTTAGCCAGCTTCAGCTTAGCTTTTTCATACCTTTTTGTACCCCTAGTTTTCCCGGGATAATGACTTACATCATTTTCTATATTTCTCAATTGTTTCTTGAGTGGTTTTGGTGCATCAATTTTTGTACCATTGCTCAATGTAGCAAAAGTTTTGAGGCCTAAATCTATACCTACTGAGTTATCAGTTTTAGATAAAACTTCTGGTTGAATTTCTACAACAAAGCTTAAGAAATATCTATTAGCTAAGTCTTTGATTATTGTTGCTGAGGTAGGTTGACTAGGCAGGCTCTTGGGCCAAACTACTTTTAGCTTACCTATTGTAGCCAAATAAACTTGATATTGACCAACTTTAAATCCTCCTTTTGTGAACCTAGCAGTTTGCCTAGACTTTTTTGACTTAAACTTAGGAGGTCTTACAGACTTCCCTTTTCTATGACCTTGAAAACTATTGAAAAAGTTTTGATAGGCTGTATTTAAGTCATTCAATGATTGCTGCAATGGAATACTAGAAACTTCCTTTAGCCATTCTCTATCTTTAGTCTTTTTAGCTTGGGTAACTTCAAGCAGAAATTCCACAGTTACTTTAACAATTTTCTTATTTTTGCACAAAACTTACCATAACAAATCCTCAAATAAAGATTAAGAATTCGGAGAAAGTGGAGTCTCCAAAGGCTCAGATCTTATAGGAGTCTGCCAATTTTCAGGAAGATCCCCAGGAGTTGAATTAAAATTTTCCCAATTCCGCCATACTGATATAATGGCTCCTACCAATAAGATAAATAACAATCCTATCATGAACATCCAGGGTTTTAACGACGAAAAATTTTGGACATTTTTTAACTGAGGCTCAGAATCAGGTTCCGATAGTTCTTCATCATTACTATAAAGCAGTTCTTTAGAAGCCTCAGACAATTCTTTTATTGCAGTTTCCTTTACTGGGGTTGTTACTGTAGGAATATTGAATAAAACTAACTTCTCTGGAGAAAGACTATAGTGAACAAGCACTACAGAAGTATTATCATGTCCATTTTTCTGATTTGCCAACTCAATTAGATACTCTACTCCCTGCTTCAGAGAAATTTCACCCCGAAAAACCTTAGGAGTATATTCAGCCCAAGAATTCTCAACCCAATTATTATCACTCAGACCATCCGAACATAAAAGTAATAGACCCTCTTCTTCAATCAAAAATCTTTGAATAGTTGGGCGAATAAACTCTGCAGCCTTTGTACCCAGAGCCTGAGTTAAGGCACCCCCATCACGACGTTTTAAAGCCTGCCAATGCAGACAATGGCCCAGAAGCACCTCTCTAGAGGCTACATTATCATCGACAGTCAACAACTGACAAGCATTTCTACTTAGCCAATAAGCACGACTATCCCCTATATTAACTATATACAACTCATGAGCATTATTTGGATGTAATTCTGGGGCAGGTTTCACCTTTTGTGGTAACTGTAATGCCATGACTAATGTTGTACCCATGCGCTGTCGAGACTCTCTTCCTTGTTCATCATTCTCCGTGGCAATTATATTATTGACTACCCGAACAATTTCCTCTAGTTGTTTATTTACTAAGTTTGGGGATGTTAACTCCTGTTGTTGTTCTACCTCTATCAATAGATTTTGAACTAATTTTTTGATGGACTGTGCTGCAAGTTGACTAGCCACCTCTCCACCATCATGGCCACCTACTCCATCACAAATAATTGCTAAATGGGGTACTAGTTGATTATTATTTAAATCTTGTTCTGTAGGATAACAATAATCCTCATTATGGAGGCGTGTAGGTCCTGTATTCGTAGCCCCTATTATTTGGAAATTTAATGGTAATTTTGCTGCCTGCTCTAACAATAGTTGGTTTAATTTCAGAGCGATCGCCTCTAGAGATTCTCCAATATCACTAATCATGTGACAAATCTCTGTCAAGGGTTGTTGAATATCAGGATGAGCAGTAGAAATCAAATTTGACCAAAAAATCTTAAAATCCCTAAGTTTAGTTTTACGCGGTTGTATGTCAAACTCTAACAGTCGTAACCGCCAATTTTCTACCCGTAAATTATTTGTTAATAAACTAAAGGCTACACGCTTTTCTGATAGAGGCTTCCATAATTGCATCATTTGCCAAAACCAGTAGACTTGACGTACAGGAGTTGCTGTCGGCCAAGCTTCTACAAGACTAGGAAACAATTTACCTTCAGAGTCCAGAGGAACGTTATATAACAATAGAATATCTGTAAGATAGGTTTCTTCTTGATACTGATAAAAACCATATACCTCTGGGGTATGAAGTCTCTGGGGAGATAAGTGTAGATAAGGCATAATATAACCTGGCAATTCCTCGTACATAAAAGGAGGTTCACCAGGTTTGGTATCTAGCCAAACTTGTGGAGCTACAACATAGTAGCGATCGCCTAATAACTCCCCTACAGAAATCTCAACCTCTAGAGTAACTGCCCATAAATACCGATAGATTAATTGAGCTTGGCAAGCTTCACACTGTTGCGAACCCCAGGAGTTAGATGGATTAGAACAATTAGTATTTGGACAATAAATTATTGGTAAAGAATTAATCATATTTAGGAATTGAGTCAAAAGTCAAAAGTAATATAATTAGTAGGATTTACGCATTAACGCTATTGGTAGGGTGTATTACCCCTAGCGTCACGGACCAAGGCTCTATATATAGTACCTTGGCGTAAGTCCTGATAATTGACTTTTTGAGGACTTACGGATGAACACTATTGGTAGGGTGTGTTTTGCTGACGCCAAGCGGAGCGAACGCTTCGCAACATGAAAAGCACTCCCGTAAAGGACCAAGGCTCTATATATAGTACTAGTGAAAAACCGGGTTTATTGTCCTGGTTATTGTTGTTTAAACTACTAAATTTCCCAGATAGGGCTTGCTGATTAAAGATCAAAGCATTGAAAAATAAAAAGTTCCAGCATTTTGAGGGTCAAAAAAAAGTGTCTATTTTTTAGTCCTGAGAGCTTAAAAAGTTAGTATTTTGGGTTAAACACTACAGAAAAATCAAGGGATAATTCTTCCAATTACCCCTCCACGGTCGAGGTTAGGGGTGGACAAATTCCCTTTTCCTCCGTAGGGAAGTTGCATGCAATGTTCCCACCTATTCTTTAAAAAGATTTTTTCAGCAAGACCTAGATAAACCCGGTTTCTGTGTAATTCCTGTTGGTTTTGGTTTGATAAATATGCTATTATACTATTTATTGGCAGTACTTTGTTGAGATTTTTATACTAAAAAGAGTTACAAACCCAGTATTAGCTGGGGAAATGCCACTTTTGCTTGGAGAAAACTACCGCAAAATTGGGTTTAAAGCCTCCCCCATAAGGAGGAGACTTTTCATGCTATAATAATGTCGGTTTGAATACCCGCCTTTCACATCGGAGCTACGGCTCAGTTTTTCCCCGTGCCTTTAGGCCGGAGAGGATGTCAAGAAGTTTACTAAAAAGAAAAGTAAAAAAATACGGTTGTATTTTCAATCAGTACCTCTGGTGAAAGCTAGAGGAATGAAATACTAAAGCTTATTTTTTTCTTCCCCTTGCAAGGGGAGACTTGAAACCTGATTTTTTGGTCAATAATAAATTTAACTAGCTATCAGCTTTTAGCAGTTTTGGGTAAAAATCCCCGGCAACTATTGCACTGGATGGTTTAGGAGTGGTTGAAATTCCCTTTTAACCTAAGAAAAATGCTCCTAATTAATTGATTGCTGAATGCTGAACGCTGAGCGTTTCTTTAATCTCACGGCTCCCATTTATCCATGCTTTTAAATCCAACGATATTTTGGTTACTAGCTGGGGCAATTCTTTGTTTTTTAGAATTCTTTATACCCACAGCCTTTGTTGAATTTATGATGGGACTCAGTGCCTTTGTTGTTGCACTCGTGTCTTTATTAATTCCTAGTGTCAGTCTACAAGTGGTCTTGTGGATGATTTTTTCTGTAGCTTCTATTTTTGCTTTCCGTCGTCTGTTGCCCCACCGTACAATAGCTACTATTGCTGATGCCAAGGAAGCAGAAACTTTAACAGAAATATTACCAGGTCAGCCTGGTAGAATACTTTATGAAGGTAATTCTTGGCGAGCTAAATGTGACGATCAAAATAGTATGATTGCTGCTCAAGAAAAAGTTATTGTCGTTAGGCGAGAAGGTAATACTTTATTTGTGTTGCCAGAAAATGTATTAAATTCTTCAGTTTATCTTCCCAACCATAATCAATTGAAGTAAAAACTAATTTAGATAATTAGGAGGAGGACAAAGACATTGCAACCATTTTTTTTATTTGTATTTTTAGTTTTAGGTGGTTCAAGTTTAGCCGGAAGTGTTAAAGTAATTAATCAAGGGAACGAAGCTTTGGTTGAAACTTTAGGCAGATATAATGGCAGAAAATTAGATGCTGGTTTGAAATTTATTATTCCATTTTTAGATAAAATTTCTTATCAAGGAACTATTCGGGAAAAGGTATTAGATATTAAACCTCAACCATGTATTACTAGAGATAATGTAGCAATTAGTGTAGATGCTGTAGTTTATTGGCGAATTATGGATATGGAGAAAGCTTACTATAAAGTAGAAAATCTC